>CAIWKU010000127.1 GCA_903913355.1 uncultured Bacteroidota bacterium
GCACCGATCTGGCAGATATCAATAATGATGGATACCTGGATATTTTTACGGCAGAAATGCTACCCGAAAATGATTATCGCCTGAAGACTACCATCAAATTTGATGGATATGATATTCAAAATGCAAAAAACCAGTTAGACTATCATCATCAGTTTACCTGCAATACCCTGCAGTTAAATAACCAGGACGGCACATTCAGTGAAATTGGGCAATTGGCAGGGGTAGATGCCACAGGTTGGAGTTGGGGAACACTCAGTTTTGATTTTGATAACGATGGATGGAAAGATCTTTTTGTTTGCAATGGAATACGGCGAGACCTGACCAACCAGGATTTCCTGGCTTATTTTAACAGTGAAGAAAACCTCAAAAGGGTAAGACAGGGTGATTTTGATTTTCTGGACCTGTTAAATAAAATGCCTTCCGTTCCTATCCCCAATTTCGCATTCACCAATCAACGAAACTTGTTTTTTAAGGATGAATCCAGGCAGTTGGGATTCGAAAAACCTAGTTTTAGCAACGGTGCCGCTTATGCAGATCTGGATGGAGATGGGGATCTGGATCTCGTAATTAATAATGAAAACGCAGAAGCTTCTGTTTATAAAAACATGAGTTCCGAAAAACTGCATCACCATTTCCTCAAAATAAAGTTAAATGGAATTTCACCCAATACAATGGGCCTGGGGGCAAGGGTTAGTATTTATGCTAATAAGAAAGAACAGATATTGGAACAAATGCCCACCCGTGGTTTTCAAAGCAGTGTTGACCCTATTCTTCTTTTCGGATTAAATGACAATAAAAAATTGGATAGCCTGGTAATCAGATGGCCGGATCAGAAAATAGAAATTATCAAAAACCCGCCTGTAGATAACTTGCTGGTATTAGATCAGAAAAATGCAAAACCCAATACCCAAAAAGATACGCCAAAAGAAAAAATGTTTGAGGATATTACTGCCGGCTTTATAGCAGGTAACATCAAACACAAAGAGAACGATTTTGTAGATTTTGATATTGAGCGTTTACTGCCAAAACTTATTTCAACAGAAGGGCCAAAGATCGCTGTAGGGGATGTAAATGGTGATGGGCTTGAAGATTTTTTCATAGGGGGAGCGGCCGGCGATACTGCAAAATTATTTCTACAGAAAAAAGACGGACATTTTATTCAATCCCTTCAAAAATCATTTATAGCAGATAGTTATTTTGAAAGTGTTGGCGCTGTTTTCTTTGATGCAGATGGAGATGGAGACCTGGACCTGGTAGTAGCTTCAGGCGGCAATGAAGCAAAACAAGGCTCGCCTTATCTGGTAACCCGATTATACATCAATGATGGCAAGGGGAATTTCAGTTCAGCTACATCGAAAGACTGGCCATCTGTTTCTATCAACGCTTCCTGTGTTCGAATTGGAGATTTTGATAACGATGGTAAACCCGATGTGTTTATTGGGGCAAGAGATATCCCGGGCAGCTATGGAATCCTACCCGGAAGTGTTTTATTAAAGAACAATGGGAATGGCAATTTTACAAATGTAACGGCTTCCCTTGCACCCGATTTGATGAAAGCCGGTATGGTAACCGATGCGCAATGGGCAGATATTGATGCGGATGGTAAAAAAGAATTGATACTGGTGGGAGACTGGATGCCGGTTACCATTTATAAATACATAAACGGTCATTTACAAAAAAAATCGGAGATCGCGCATTCGTCCGGTTGGTGGAATTGTTTGCAGGTGGCGGATATGGATGGAAATGGTACACTCGACCTGGTGGCAGGAAATTTTGGTTTGAATTCAAATATCAAAGCCGATGCGCAACACCCTGCAAAATTATATGTGGATGATTTTGATAAGAACGGACAAACTGAATGTATACCGGTATACTTTAAGCCCGATGGTAAAGCCTATCCTTATTACCTGAAAGATGAAATGGAATCGCAGATGCCGGTTTTGAAAAAGAAATTTCTTAAGTATGAAGATTATGCCGGGAAAACAATTGAGGAAATTTTTACCAGTGAGCAATTACAGCATGCTACTGTTTTACAGGTGGAACAAACCCAATCTGCCGTTTTCGTCAATGATGGCTTGGGTAATTTTACTATGCAACCACTTCCTATAATGGCACAATTATCTCCGGTATTTGGTATCGGACTTACCGACCTGGATGGAGATGGGAGAAAAGATATTTTTATGGCTGGCAATTTTTATGGACTGAAACCGCAAACCGGACGCTTTGATGCAAGCTATGGAACTACCTTACTCAATACAGGAAACCATGGGTTCAACTATCTTGCCCCCAAGCTATCAGGACTGTTTATAAGAGGAGAAGCCAGGGATGTGGCAACCATCAAATTGGCGAATGGGGATACCGGCATACTGGTAGGAATGAATAATGAAAAACTCTACCTGTTCAGGAAAAAAAAGAAAGCATAAGTAACGGCCACCTTCTGTGATGTTGTAATTTTATAAAGATTATTTATCAAAGTATTATGGCATTAGACTATTTTGTATCTGGCTAATTTTTAAAATATAAATCATCAATATAGGGTGTCAGATATTTAATTTCATCCCCCTGCGTTCCCTGC
>CAIWKU010000128.1 GCA_903913355.1 uncultured Bacteroidota bacterium
GATTGCTGCATAATCCAAAGGCAATAATGTTCGCAGGTCAAGAATATGCAAAGAAATTGCCTCGTTATGCTCCTGGTAATCCTGTGCCCAATGAACACCGGCTCCATAAGTAATGATGGAAATATCGGTTCCTTCCTGTACAATTTTTGCTTTGCCTATTTCCACTTCATAATATTCTTCGGGCAGATCGCCGCTGATACTTCGGTATAAAGCTTTATGTTCAAAATACATTACAGGATTGGGATCGTTGATGGCGGCAATCAATAAACCTTTGGCATCATAGGGGTTGGAAGGATACACAACTTTTAATCCCGGCACATGGGTAAACCAGGCTTCATTACTTTGCGAATGAAAGGGTCCGGCACCTACTCCCGCACCTGTTGGCATCCTTATTACCACATCTGCATTCTCCCCCCAACGATAATGAATTTTGGCAAGGTTATTTACAATCTGGTTAAATCCAACCGTTACAAAATCTGCGAACTGCATTTCCATTACTGCCTTAAAACCTTCCAGACTCAATCCCAATGCCGCACCTACAATGGCGCTTTCACATAAAGGGGTATTACGTACTCTTTCTTTACCAAATAATTCTACCAATCCTTCGGTTATTTTAAAAGCCCCGCCATAGGCTGCTATATCCTGGCCCATTAACACGAGGTTAGAATGCTTTTCCATACTCTGGCGCAATCCTTCCTGTATAGCATCCACCATTCGCTTATGCTGAATTGTGAAAATTGGAGTTTCTTTCGGTGGCGGCGTTTCATTAAGTTCAATTTTCTTTGCATATACATCCCTGATCTCTTCTTCTCTATTCGGCAACATAGAGGCTGCTTCACTCGCGATAGTTAGCTCTTGTTCAATATGTTCTTTGAACTCATTACGAATAGCTGCTATCTCCATTTCGCTGATAACATTCTCCTTTAGCAGAAACTGCTCATAATTTTTTATCGGATCTTTTCTGCCCCATTCTTCAAACAATTCTTTGGGAACATATTTGGTACCACTGGCTTCTTCATGTCCGCGCATGCGAAAAGTCATACATTCTATTAAATACGGTTTCTGCTCACGAATACAATATTCACGAACTCCTTTTATGGTATCATATACGGTCAATACATTGTTCCCATCTATCTGCACCCCTTCCATTCCATATCCTTTGGCTTTATCTACCAGATGCTCACATCGGTATTGTTCATTTACCGGTGTACTCAATCCATACCCATTATTTTCTATCAGAAAAATTACCGGAAGATTCCATACCGCTGCTACATTGAGTGCCTCGTGAAAATCTCCTTCACTGGTGCCACCATCACCACTAAATGCCAGCGCTGCTTTATTTTCTTTTCTAAGTGAATAGGCAAGTGCCACCCCATCGGCAATCGCTAACTGCGGACCCAGGTGGGAGATCATTCCACAGATATGGTGTGCCTTGCTTCCAAAATGAAAGCTTCTTTCTCTTCCCTTACTATAGCCTTCTTTGTTTCCCTGCCATTGCATAAACAATGTATGAAGCGGCATTTTTCTTGAGGTAAATACCCCCAGATTCCTATGTAAGGGCATAATCCATTCATCCTGTCCAAGCGCCAGGGTTGCCCCTACTGAAATAGCTTCCTGTCCGATACCACTAAACCATTTACTGATTTTACCCTGACGTAATAATACCAGCATCTTCTCCTCAATCATCCGCGGGAGTAAAAGATTCCGGTATACCTCTACCAGTTCCTCATTGGTAAAATTCATTCGATTAAAATCCATGTATGGCTTAGTTTCTATCCTCTAAGTTACTTGTAATTACCCTCCCAAACCATACCTCATAAAAAAACCATCTCCTTTTGAGAGATGGTTCTATATTTTATTTGTAAAGTTACCATTAAAGGAAAAACTGCATAAGCCAATAGCCAAAGACTAATCGCTAATAACTAGTTCCTATTCCCTAACTTACTCAGCAACCTAAGTATTTCCAGGTACAACCACACCAAAGTAACCACTAAACCAAAAGCACCGTACCATTCCATAAATTTAGGAGCGCCTCTTTCGGCACCTTGTTCAATCATATCAAAATCCATGATCAGGTTTAATGCAGCGATGGCTACAATAAATAAACTGATACCAATACTCAATAAACTGCTATCATGCGCAAAACTTACGTTCACACCAAAAAAACCGAGTACCATGGTAAGCAGGTAAAACAGCCCAATACCCAATGTGGCAGATAAAATAACTGATTTGAATTTTTCGGTTGCTTTAATTACCCGGAAATTATACAAAAGAAACATAGCGATTGCCACACCAAAAGTGAGGCCAACCGCTTGCATAATCAATCCGGGGAATTTCACTTCATAGGCTTTGTTCAGAATAGCTGAGATACCACCAATAAACAAACCTTCCAGC
>CAIWKU010000129.1 GCA_903913355.1 uncultured Bacteroidota bacterium
AGCGCAGTGTATTTGGAATCGGTTAAGAAGGCGCAGAAATGAGAGAAAAGTTGCGAGTTACGGGTTGGTGAAAATTAGTAAGTTATGGGGATCAGTCTATTTATCATTCTTGTTATTGTATTATCAATAGTTGCTTTTTTGAAGCATCCTAAATTTGGAAAAATCGGGAAGGGATCAGAAGCCCAGAAAATTTTGGCATCCCCTAATTTCAGGGAAGGTAAATTTCAAAACCTGCATCATACTCCAGACCTTACTGAGGGAGTAAGTTATTATGCCGTGATGAAGGAATTCTTTTTTCAAAAAAACAAAAGAGGTAAGCCTTCTGGTAGAATCCCTTCCGAAAAAACCAATCTGCATACCCTTGATCCTGAAAAAAACATACTGGTATGGTTTGGGCATTCCTCTTATTTTATACAGGTAGATGGCAAGAAAATACTGGTTGACCCTGTATTTAGTGGAGCAGCCTCTCCGCTAAAATTTACTACCCGTAGTTTTGCGGGCAGTGATGTATATACCAGCGATGATATTCCCGAGATCGACTATCTTTTTATTTCTCATGATCATTGGGATCATTTAGATCATGAAACCATCTTAGCCTTACAACCTAAAATTAAACAGGTGATTACCGGTCTGGGTACCGGCACCCACTTGATCTATTGGGGATATCCGGCAAGCAGGGTTATTGAAAAAGATTGGAACGAAACAATACAATTGGATCCCGGGTTTTCGGTAATTACTGCGCCAGGCCGGCATTTTTCGGGAAGAGGATTAAAGCGAAACCAGTCGCTCTGGACCTCATTTATTTTCATTACCCCAGCACATACATTATTTCTGGGTGGCGATTCAGGCTATGATACGCATTTCAAAGAAATCGGAAATACCTATGGCCCATTTGACCTGGTTATATTGGAATGTGGTCAGTATGATAAAAGTTGGAAATATATTCACATGATGCCTGAAGAAGTGATACAAGCTGCAGAAGATCTCCGGGCGAAAAAATTAATGCCCGTACACTGGGCTAAATTCGCTTTAGCTAACCATGATTGGGATGCGCCTATTATCAGAGTTATGGCTGCCAATAAAGGAATCCCCCTGCTTACCCCCATGATTGGCCAGGAAGTATTATTTGATACAGAAACTATTTTCTCTAAATGGTGGCTTCAACTTTGACTTACCAACCTTGCCTTGTAGTTTTTGTATGAAAAATCTGAATGCCAGTAGTTTTGTAACTAAACGCTCAAATATTCTGTATTCTCACAAAATATTTATCTGCCTATCCTTCTGATATATAAAAAACGTATTTTACTACACATTTAAATCGTTATCAAATGCCAACTCCTTTATTCATACAAAACAATATTACCATCAAAGCACCTGCCACGCAGGTATGGAATGCACTGACCAACCCGGAAGAAACCAAAAAGTATATGTTTGGATGTGAAACCGTTTCTGAATGGCAACCCGGAAGCCCTTTACTTTGGAAAGGCAGTTATGAAGGAAAAGAAATGATTTTTGTAAAAGGAAATATTGTTAGTATCCAACCAGGCAAATCTCTTGTGTATACAGTTTTTGATCCGAATTCCACTATGGAAGATATTCCGGAAAACTACCTGACCGTAACCTACGAAATATCAGAAGAAAATGGTCAAACCCTATTGGTAGTTACACAGGGAGACTATAGCATTGTTGCCGATGGTGAAAGAAGGTATGCAGAATCTTATAACGGCGGGCAGGGCTGGAACCCTATTCTTTTGGAGATCAAAAAAATATTGGAAGAAATA
>CAIWKU010000130.1 GCA_903913355.1 uncultured Bacteroidota bacterium
CCCGCCAATCAGCCAGATGCTTTTAAAAAAGAAATCCCATTTCATAGAATAAATATACGGAGGGCGCCAGAATTTCTGATAACAGAAAAGTTAATTGAAATAAGAAAGCGGAATGCTCTTCCATAATCCGTGAGATAGGTTGCCCGTCAATATTTCATATAAAAGATAAGCCGGCCAGAAAATATAATGAATGATCAACAACAGAACCGAATGATTATAATGCCAGCTGATCAATAAAGTATACAGCCCAAGCAAAAAATAAAGTATCCCGCCTGAATTGCCTTTTTTCATAATCTCTGTTATTGTTCTCTAAAGCTACAAAGAATTCTCTGTGGAACTGCTGTACTTTTCCTTCTCTGAGGCGCAGCTGCTATTGCGCCATAAACTTCTCCAACCCAACTTTAGCCTGTATCTGAATCCGCTTCTGCATAAATCCTGTCCACCCAAACAAAATTCCCTTCAACCCCATCGCTTGTCTGCACCAACGATAAAAATCAAAAGCGTCCGTATGTTCAATAATCAATCCATCCTGAAACCGCATATGCGCGGTAACCCGATTAATAATACGGCGACCGTTTTTTGAAAAAAGATAAGTAGCCACCCAGTTGCAGGTAGTATATTCTTCATCTAAGAGCCGAATATTATTATAAGTAAGCGAAAAATCCTTTGCTCGCAGACAAAGCATTTCCCACATTGCCTTCGCTTCGGCGGCATCGAGCAAACCAAACACCGGATCATTAAATACGGCTTCCGGATGGTAGCAGGACTGCATGGTAGCAAAATCCAATTCACTAAAGGCAGAATAAAATTTTTCTATCGTCTGTTTCCTGGTATCCATGAATATGTTTTTAGTTTTCCAAACCCGAAATATTAATGCGCCACCAACCAGTTTTCACCTACACCCAATTCCGCTTCTACCGGTACGCCGTTAGGCAGGGGCAATGCGTTTTTCATTCCTTCCAGAATCAGCGGCTTTAAAAGATCTAACTCTGCGGGCAAAGCATCAAACACCAATTCATCGTGCACCTGCAGAATCATTTTTGATTCCAGGCCCGCATCTTTTATTTTCTGATGAATAGCAATCATGGCCAGCTTAATCATATCAGCTGCTGTTCCCTGTATAGGTGAGTTCACCGCATTTCGTTCTGCATATCCCCGAACGGTAAAATTAGACGAGTTGATATCCTTTAACCAGCGTTTACGACCCAGCAGGGTTTCTACATATCCTTTTTGTTGTGCAAACTTCACCGTCTCATCCATATAAGTGGTAATGCCCACAAATTCTTTTTTATAATTATCAATGATCTCCTTGGCTTCAGACCGGGGAATACCCAGATTATCTGCCAGGCCAAAAGCCCCCTGACCATAAATAATCCCGAAGTTTACGCTCTTGGCTTTGTAACGCATTTCCTTGGTTACTTCCGATTCGGGAACATTATATACCTTGGCGGCGGTTGCTGTATGAATATCTTTTCCCTGTTGAAAAGCCTCGCACATATTCGGGTCGGCGCTGATCGCCGCTACAATTCTCAATTCTATTTGTGAATAATCCGCACTTACCAAAACCCGGTCCGGCGTTCTCGGAATAAATGCTTTTCTGATCTCTCTACCACGATCGCTTCTGATGGGTATATTCTGCAGATTTGGATTATTACTACTTAAGCGCCCAGTTACTGCTACTGCCTGTGCATAAGAGGTATGCACTCTTCCGGTTTTACTATTAATGATCAACGGCAGCGCATCTACATAAGTGCTTTTCAGTTTTGTTAATTCACGAAACCCGAGAATATCTGCTACAATCGGATTGTTGTTGGCCAGTTTTTGCAAGACATCTTCACCGGTTGCATATTGCCCCGTCTTGGTTTTTTTTGCTTTGGGATCAATCTTCAACAGATCAAATAAAACCTCTCCCAATTGTTTTGGCGAAGCCAGGTTAAAACGAACTCCCGCCTGTGCGTAAACATTTTCTTCAAACTTGCGGGCATCTTTTTCCAGCTCTTTGCTGTATTCATTTAAAAAGCCCACATCAATTTTTACGCCTTCAAATTCCATATCCGTCAACACACGCACCAGCGGATTTTCAACCGTATCAAAAACACGTTGTACCGCTTTTTCTTTCAGCAGCGGCACAAATACCTGTTTTAGTTGTAGGGTGATATCGGCATCTTCTGCCGCATATTCTTTTACTTTTTCCACTTCCACATCCCGCATATTTCCCTGGCCCTTTCCTTTCTTTCCAATCAACTCATCAATATGCACGGGCTCATAACCCAGGTATTGTGCACTCAATAAATCCATGCTTCTTCTTCCCTCCGGTTCTATCAGGTAATGCGCAAGCATGGTATCAAAAATGGGCCCCTTGATTTCTATATCATACCATTTCAAAACCAGCATATCATATTTCAGATTCTGTCCCACCCAGGTTATTTCGGGATGATTGAAAAGGGGTAAGAATTGTTCCAATATGGCAAGGGTTGCTTTTCTATCTGCGGGACAGGGGATATAATAACCCGCTGCTTTCTTAATAGAAAAGCTTAGACCCACCAGATCGGCCTCGTTTGCGTCTATATTGGTGGTTTCTGTATCAAAGCATATCTCTTTTTGCTGCATCAGCAAAATCAATAATTGCTGTATAGCATCCCGGCCCTCTATCAGTTCATAATCATGAACAGTATTGCTGATATTTTTCTCTGCGAGCAATCCGGAACTTTCTTCTCCGGTAATGATTGTGGAGTCAGGGGTGCTTTCTTTTTTGGCGCTCTTATATTCGCTTTTACTGGTATTTACCGTATTACCAAACAAATCTGTCTGTACGGGTTGTGGCGCAGAATGGAAGGCGTTGAATTCATCTCCCAAAATTCTTTTACCCAGGGTTTTAAATTCCAACTCTGTAAACACCGCCACCAACTCTTCTTTATTCCATTCTTTCAATCGATAATCTTCTTCATGAAAACTCACCGGCACATTGGTAATAATAGTAGCCAGTTTTTTACTCATGATGGCCATTTCTTTACCGTTCCTTACTTTCTCGCCCAATGCTCCTTTAATCTTATCTGCATTATCGAGAATGTTTTCCAGTGTATCATATTCTTTCAACAACTTAGCCGCTGTTTTTTCACCCACACCCGGAATGCCCGGAATATTATCTACTGCATCGCCCATCAGTCCCAGCATATCAATCACCTGTTCCACTCTTTGTATATCCCATTTGGCGCAGATTTTTTCTGCGGTCAAAATTTCTTCTGCATTGCCAAAAGACGGCGGCTTATAAATAAACACACTGGGGTGCACCAACAACTGACCATAATCCTTATCCGGCGTAACCATATACACGTCATACCCCTTATCCGCTGCCTGCCAGGCAACCGTACCTATTACATCATCTGCCTCGTACCCATCCATTTCCACTACCGGGATATTGAACCCTTCAATAATTCTTTTGATATCGGGAATAGAAGCTAGCAGATCTTCAGGCGCCTCCTGTCTGTTCGCTTTATAATCTGTAAAATCAGTATGCCTCTCCGTAGGCGCATGCGTATCAAAACAAACCGCCAGATGGGTGGGTTTCTCTTTGTTGATCAAATCAAACAAAGTATTTGTAAACCCAAACTGTGCATTGGTATTCCTCCCCTTCGAAGTAATTCTCGGATTCCTGATCAGGGCATAGTAAGCCCGGTAGATCAAAGCAAACGCATCCAGCAGAAAGAGTTTTTTTGCCATGGCACTAAAGTAAACAAATGAATTTGAAAAATGGGGCTATGTGGCAATTTGAAAATTTGAAAATTTGAAAATGAGGGACCACGAAAAGCCTAAGAAAGCTATCGGCCAAAGAATCTATCCCAAAAAGAACCACAATACCTTAAGTAATGATTAGCCCCCCATTTTCAAATTTTCAAATTGCCCCATTTTCAAATTGTTTCACACGTGTTTTTTCCTAACAGATAAATAATCTAAAAAATAAATTACCTGCAAGGAAATACTATTTAGCTGCGGGGCGGTGAGGGTGTTGTTGAGGTTTTGGATATAGTTGCTGGCAATATTGGTGTCCTGGGTGCCGATGGCGTTTTTCCAGGCGATATTGATGAAGCTGCCGAGTGCGAATTGCCATGTGTATAAGAGGTCTACGTTGAAATAGTTGACGTTGTAGTTGGCCACAGAATTATAATTGGTGGGGTTGGCTATGATGCCACCGTCCTGGGTAAGGGTAAAGTATTGGGTATTGTTAACCAGGCTCCAGTAATGACGGGTGCGGATACTCAACCCCATTTTGTTGTTGAAATTGTACTTAACCGTAAAAATGTTTTCCAGTGTAGTAACTTTTCTTAACGCAAAAATGCTGGAATCGCCCACCAGTGTGGCAAACCCAAGGTTATTGGTTCTTAGGGTTAGATTGCTGTTGGTGCTGATGGTTAATTTTTTATTGAATCGGAATTGATTACCAAAACTGATATCATATCCATCAGATCCATATTTGGCAGAACGGTTTCGGTATAGCTGGCCGCTGGCAGAATATTGTTTGGCATTATTCGATTGAAACCAAAGTCCATAATAGGCATATTCGGGTCTGTGAAAAACACGACCCGCTATCCGGGGTTCATAGAAATCATTTTGTGCCGCATAAAAATTAAACCCTCCACCAACCACCCATAAACTTTTCAGCTGACTATTCACATTCACATTTAGCCAGAGGTTCTGGTAATCCCAGGGTTTAAAGCGCATAGATAAACTTCCGTTTACGTTTGCATAGATATTATTATACCAGCCTTTGGGCTTTAGCCATTTATAACCCATCCAGAAACCATGGTCATAAAAATTGTTATTGGTCTGATAGCCCATATCATTATTACTGTACTTATTATCAGATAACTCTTCCCAGATATTCAGGTTAAAGCGACCACCGGTTTTGGAAACGGCTAATGTATGATCGTGGCCATCTTCATTTTTTCCTCCCGGTAAATAACTTAACAACTGACTCTCGGCCAGTTTACCGCTCAGGTTCCAGTTATTCTTTTTATCATATAGGTCCCAGAGAGCCGCTGTCACATTTGCATTATAATTGCTACCGCCGCGTGTTACATTGGTATTGATAAAGGAAACGCTTGAATTGTGTTTTAAGGATTGATCAAAAACAACGATATTATAATTCGTGAGCGGATCTGTTTCAATTTTCCGTACGTCTTTTCCATTGTATTCAACTGTTGCGTATTGTGGGGCGGTGAG
This sequence comes from uncultured Bacteroidota bacterium, assembly GCA_903913355.1. Taxonomy (GTDB): domain Bacteria; phylum Bacteroidota; class Bacteroidia; order Chitinophagales; family Chitinophagaceae; genus Sediminibacterium. The sequence continues at coordinate 5,221 of CAIWKU010000130.1, forward strand.
TGCATTAAACACACCAATACCCAAACCGGTAGAGGTTCTTCCGCTTACCTTGGTTGCGTTGATGATTCGCGAATTTTCAGGATTCGAGGAAATCGTTTCTCCCGCATTCAATTCATTATAAGCGTCATAATAATGAATCGGCATCCCGGCAATACGTCTGCTGTAAAACAGATTCCCCTTGCTGAACAGATCCGTTCCCTCTGTAAAAAAGGTTCTGTTCTCGTTGTATTTTACTTCAAAGGGTGTGAGGTTAAGCACATGGTTATCACTCTGCACCTGTCCAAAATCCGGCACCAGGGTCATATCTAAAGTAAACGCCTGGTTAATGCCATATTTCACATCCATACCCCCGTTTACCAAGGTGGTGGTGTTTTTAAGCGTTGGATCGTTATAGGGATAGTTGTTTACGTAAGTGGAAAAATAAGGAGATATGGATAAACGAACCGGCAGTTTAATGTCCTGAATATCTTTCCATATCCCAAACTGTGCAAAAAAGTTTCCGCCGATAGTGGGATCCGTCGGGTTCCACATGAGCTGTATGCCACTCTTGCTTCTGCGTCTGGTTAAATTAATACCCCAATCCTGTTTCTTTGAATTACTGAATCGAATAGCGGAATAGGGGATTCGCATTTCAAAAGTCCAACCCCCTTTTACAATCTTTGCTTTCGATTCATACACACTGTTCCAGCTACCATCCTCACCTGTATTCGAATATTTGGCATCGTACTGTTCACCCAGTGGGGTAACATAATAGCCAAAGCCATTGATCTTATCATTATAGGTATCAAACAAAACCCCCACAAAATCATTAACACCCACCACATCTCTGCCTACCAGTTCGGTTGAAATGCTATCGTTACTGGCTTCGTGACAAAATCCGCCGATATAGATCGCATTATTATCATAGAGGAAATATACTTCCGTACGATTTTCTTTTTTCTCAATTTTACCATAGGAGGGTCTCCACTCTACAAAATCAGTAGCCATTGGAGCGGTTTTCCAGGCCAGATCATTCAAATCACCATCAATCACAATCTTTTGAGTGGTTCTTACCGCAGGAAGGTTTTTAATGACCTGTTGTTTCTGAGAAAACCCAGATAAACAAAAGAGAATGGCAAACAGGCTCAGCAGTTGTGGTCTCATAGAGTCTTTTTAAACGCAAGCCAAACAGGGAAATCCGGCAATAGCCGAACGCCCCAGGCAATCTGCGCAGTAAAGAAACGACCCACCCAACAATAGGTTACAGCCCACCCCTGTTAAATCCCCTCCAATTAACACAAACGGCCCACACCCATTATAAGCGGCACATAAAGGAACCCTCACAATAAAAAAGCCTCCGCATTTCGCGGAGGCTTCAAATAATTCTTAAAAAGTATAAGCCAGGTTATAGGAAATGAATCTCAATCCATTTTCAAATTTTCAAAATGCCACATTTTCAAATTACTTAATCCCATACTTGTATTTATATCGCTCATACAACTCCTTCTGCTTATTATCCAAACTCACCTGTCTTCCTTGTATCAGGGCATTGGTTACATTGCTGCTTTTCATGTCCAGGATATCGCCGTCAGTTACAATGATATTGGCGTCTTTCCCTGCTTCCAGCGAACCGGTTTTATCGTCGATACCCAGAATTTTAGCTGCATTTAATGTAATAGCCTGAAGTGCCTGTTCTTTGGTTAAACCATAAGTGGCAGCTGTACCGGCATTGTAAGAAAGATTGCGGTAACGGGCTTCTTCAAATGCATCGTTCAGGGCAAACAATACACCGGCTTTTTGTAAGGCAGCAGGTGTTTTGAATGGCTGGTCAATATCATCATCTTCTGTAGCAGGTAATGCATGCTCCTGGTTCAGGATCACAGAGATATTATTGGTTTTTAACAGATCAGCAATCTGGTAGCTTTCGCTTGCACCAACGATGGTTACATCAAAACCAAATTCTTTCGCAAAATCAATTGCCACCAGCATTTGTTTTACCTGATCGCCATGTACAAACAATCTTTGTGTTTTAGCAAACAGCCCTTTTACCGATTCAAATTTCAGGTTGGTATTGGTATGTGTTGTTTCCTGTAAGTATGCTTTTGCCTGACGGAAAAAAGATTTGATCTCTTCTACTTTGTCTAAAGCCTGTTTTCCCGCATCGCCCTGAGGGGCACCACCGGCACCGGGGAATCCACCTGGAAATCCGCCACCACCTCTGCGGCCAAAACGGTTAATAAAGCTGGGCATGGTAACATGTATACCACCATCCATTTTATACGCAGCATCTTCCCAATTCCAGGCGTCCAGTTGCACAACAGAGGAAGAACCGCTGATGGTACCACCTTCCGGAGCCACGCTCGCCAATAAGATACCATTGGCTCTTAATACACCAATTACACGGGAGTCGGTATTATAGGCGGTGATAGAGCGGATACTGGTATTATACTCACCCAGTTCTGCAAAATCATTGCTTCCACGAACACCGGAACCGATTTCTTTTAAACCAAGATCGGTTGAGGAAAGTATCAAACCGGGATATACCTGTTTGCCTTTTGCATCAATCACTTTTGCATCGCTGCCCGAAACCGTAATGCCCGCAGCAACGTTGACAATTTTACCGTTATTGATTTCAACGGTAGCATTTTCCAAAACCGTTCCGTTGCCAACATGCACGGTTCCGTTGGTAATATAGATACGGCCTTTATATTCTTTGGCCGGGTACACGGTTTCCTGTGCCTGAATCAATCCGGTTAACAGGAGTAGTGCGCTTATGGTACTGAATATTTTTTTCATTGTCGGTCAGTTTATTTGTTAAGAGTATCGCCCTCCTGTAAATCAATTGTATACATTCCTTCATGACGATCATGATCGCCACAGCTTAGCACAAACTGCCAGCTGGGTTCTGCAGGTCTAACCGCGCCAGCACCACCGGTTCTTTTTTCGCCAATCATTTTCTGAACCAGGCGGAACCTTTCTGTGCTGATCTTTTTACGCTGCTCAAGATCTTTGTCTCTGTCGAAGTATACGATACCATCAACAATTGTTTTTTCTGATTTTGCATAAATGCTCAATGGATTATCGCTCCAGATTACGATATCTGCATCCTTACCTGCTTTAATGCTGCCTACTTTATTTTCAATATGCAGCGCTTTGGCCGGATTCAGGGTTACCATTTTCAGCGCCTCTTCTTCCGTAACACCACCATAGCGAACGGTTTTACCGGCTTCCTGGTTCAACCTTCTGGCCATTTCTGCATCATCAGAATTGATACAAACATTCAATCCCATTTTCTGCATGATCGCAGCATTATACGCAATGGCATCAGTTACCTCTACTTTATAATACCACCAGTCAGAGAAAGTTGAGGTGTTTGAACCATGTACTTTCATTTTATCGGCTACTTTATAGCCTTCCAATATGTGTGTGAACGTGTTGAATTTAAATCCGTATTTATCACCTACTCTCATAGCTGCGGTAATTTCGCTTTGTACATAAGAGTGACAGGTAATAAATCTTTTCTTATTTAAGATTTCAACCAATGCATCCAGTTCCAGATCCCGTCTTGTTTTTAACGGATCGGCTTTGATGGCTTTTTCATAATCTACTGCACGGGCAAAAGCATCATTCAATACTTCTTCCACACCCATACGAGTATCAGGGAAACGATTGTTGCCGGTAGACGTGGTACGTTTTACGTTTTCACCCAATGCGAATTTGATAAACGGATCCCATCCTTTGAATTTCAGGTCTTCATCATTGGCACCCCAGCGTAATTTAATCAGCTGTGTTTGTCCGCCAATGGTATTGGCCGAGCCGTGCAGAATATGAGAACTTGTTACGCCACCACTTAACTGGCGATAGATATTGATATCTTCCGGATTCAGGTTATCACCTATACGCACTTCTGAAGTAACAGATTGTCCGCCTTCATTAATAGAAGCCGCCGCAATATGTGAATGTTCATCAATAATACCCGCAGTAACATGTTTGCCTGTAGCATCAATTACTTTGGCACCATCTGCACTCAGGTTCTTACCTACTTTGGCAATCTTGCCGCCTTTTAATAATACATCGGTATTTTCCAGTTTGCCATCTTTTTCATTGGTCCAAACGGTAGCGTTCTTAATTAACAGGTCTTCCTGCTTAGGTGCTTCTTCCCATCCGTATGCATCAAATGGATAAGTCACTTTTGCCAAACGTTGCATTCCGGGTCTTCTTCTTGGAGCCGCTGTATCGGCAACTGCTGCTGTTGGGGCAGAAACATAACTGGCATACCAGGTTAATTTATTTCCTGCAGTATCTTCTCCATTACCACTCCAGTTAGCAGTTCCGTTGGCCACACCGGTTAAACGGTATTGGATGGCATTTGCACCACCACCGCCAGCGCCACCACGGCCACCGCCACCTCCGCCAAATCCTGCACCGCCACCACCGGGTCTGCGACCAGGGATTGGTGAAAAGCTGAGTTTAACCATTTTACCATCAAAACTGAATTTACCCGTTAAAGTATCTTTTCCGAGTACATTCGCTGTTGAGGCATTTTTTACATCTACATTATAATTGATAGCACCAGAAGGCGTGTTGATGGTTAACGCATAAATGCCTTTGATATCAAACCAGCCATCTTCTTTTACACCATATTTTTCTCCGCTAACCCAGTTATCCAATAAGGTTGTTTTTTCTGCGAATACCGGACCGGTAGTGATCAGGAAATTGGCAATCTTACCGGCTTCCAGACTTCCTACTTTATCATAGACACCCAGTAACGTAGCAGGCACTTTGGTTAATGCCTCTAAAGCCTTGGTTTCAGTTAGCCCCATATCAAACGACTTGCGCAGATTGGTAATAAACTGTTTTGGATCTCTCAGATCAGCCGTTGTTAAACAGAAAGGAATATTGGCTTTTTCAAAAGCCCCGGGATTAGAAGGAGCCAGTTCCCAATGTTTCATATCAGCCAGAGATACGGCTCTTGCATCATTCGGATCTTCTACATCCATTGCCTGCGGAAAATTCAGGGAAAGGATATAGGTAGCTTTGGTATCAGCGATTTCTTTGATACGCTGGTATTCATTACCACCTCCTTTAATAATATATTGTACACCAAATTCTTTTCCGATCCTGTCTGCACGCAGATCATTCCATTTATCATCGGCTTCAAAAATCTGTGGTAAGGATTGGTTATCATTAAATGCCTGTAAAGAAAGATTGGTTCCTTCTTTATCGGGTTTTGTTTTATACCATTTGGCATCCAGATAGGTTTGACGCAATAAAGCGATCGTTCCCATCATACTGCTTGGATAAGACTGGGTAGATGTTCCTCTGCTAAATGAATAATGTGCAGAAGCCCTGTCTTTTACAATCACCTGGTTTTCGTTCATATTAGCTAGAGTAACCACCGTTCCGGTACCACGGGCAATTCCATCTTTTACGTGAGTTAATACAGAACCAAAACCCAGATCACGCAGGGTTTTAGCTTTTGTATCATCTACTGTAAATACTTTTAATGCTTCTGTTTCCGGTTTGATAGCCTGGTTCCAGCCATAAGCTCCTTTGGTATTAGAAGTGATTTGTGAAGGACCACCAAAACCACCGCCGCCACCCCCACGTCCGCCGCCGCCGGCAGCTGTTGGCGCAGCAGGAATACCATAGTCGGTATAGATGTCTACAAAAGAGGGATAGATGTATTTGTCTTTACAGTCAACCACTACCGCATCTTTGGGTATGGCTACACCCGCACCCACCGCAACGATCTTGCCGTCGCGTATTACCAAGGTTGCATTGGTGATGGTGGTTTGTGCGTCTTTTACAATCGTTGCATTGGTAAAAGCATAACAGCCTTCACGTTTGTCTGCAACACCGTTTACGGGAAAGGTTTCCTGGGCCTGTAGCAATGACGCAAACAGCAACCCCGAAAGCAGGAGCTTAATTTTTCTCATATTCATTAGTTGATTTTGGAAGAACTCTAAAACTACTGAAAACCAGTTATACTAAAAACCGTTCATCATATTTTCGGTAAAACCGATTTCTGGTCGGTGAACCTTCTATTTGGGGAAGGCACCACTATCTACATCTTTGATAAAACTGATCAGTCCCGGGAAATAATGTGATTGATCATCCCACATATCGCAATGACTTCCATTCGGACAAGTCAGACTTCTTCCATGTTGCACCTGTGTAGACATCCATTTCATATACTCCGGGTCCATCGTATCATGTGCCCCGCCAATCGTTAAAGTAGGTATGGTTAATTTGGGAAGATCTTTGCTTCGGTCCCAATTAGCCAGTCGGCCACTAACCCCAAATTCAGAAGGACCCTGCATCATGGTATAGATCTCTTCATTGATATGCGGGAAAGCTCGTTGTAATGCTTCGGGCCAGGGTACTACGCGACAGAGATGTTCATTATAAAAATTAGGTATGAGCAATTCCATATATTTTGGATTCTTGAAATCTCCTTTCGCTTCAATGGCACGTATGGTGTCCAATACTTTTGGATTCATTTGTTTGGATAAAACATCCTGTGCATATTTTCCATAGGCCGGACAGCTTGCCATCATATTACTGATGATTAAGCCCTTCAGATTATCCTGGTATTTTAAAGCATATTCCATAGCCAGTATCCCGCCCCAGCTATGGCCTAATAAATAGAAATTATCTTTATTTAATCCCAATGCCCTTCTCACCTGTTCCACTTCATCAACAAAATGTTCAGTGGTCCATAAGCTGCTGTCTTTGGGTTTGTCGCTGAAATAAGAACCCAGTTGGTCATACTCATAAAACTCAATTCCTTCCTGCGGAAAAAAACTTTCAAAAGATTCAAAGAATTCGTGCGTACCACCGGGGCCACCGTGTAATAGCAATACTTTTATTTTGGGGTTGCTGCCAAAGCGTTTGGTCCATACATTGAACTTACCAACCGGAGTATTGATCTGTATCATTTTCACACCACCGGTTTGTACACCCCAATCATTGATACGATGATACTCCGCGAGTGTAGGGGTACTGGAATTATTTTGTTTGCAGGAGATCAGAAAAATGAATAGGGAGAGATAGAGCAGCTTTTTCATGTTAGTTGGTTTATAACAAGAAAGATACTGAAGAAATTTATTCGGAATTTTTTTGTTTAAGCAACTAACCGTGCCTTTATGCCTTGGTGTGAGAATTAATTTGCACACCAAGGTATAAAGGCCGGATTTGTTTTTTTCAGTGGTGATTTATCTACCCATGAATACCATGAGGATCTGTACATCACTGGGGTTTACGCCACTGATGCGGGAAGCCTGACCCAGGGTACCGGGTTTTATTTTTTTGAATTTCTGCAGGGCTTCATTGCTGAGAGCGGAAACTTTATCATAATCAAAACTGGTTGGAATGATCATGTTTTCGAGCTGACTCATTTTGTCAACAATCTCCTGCTCCTTCTCAATATATCTTTCATACTTAATCTGTATTTCCGCCTGCTCTAATGCATCTGTAGAAATATTAGTAAGCGCTTCCGCTAAACCTTGTGAATGTTCTATAATAGAAGGGAGATCCACATTCGGGCGAAGTATGATTTTTGATAACTTTTGTTTTTCAGTAATTGCCGCAGAATTAATATCTAAAAAATATCCATTGATATCATCGGGCTCAATAGAAAATGTATTGGCTATTTTTTTTACTTTCTCAACCTCTTCTTTTTTAAACAAAACTTTATCCATCCGATCCTGCGAAGCAAGACCTAAACGATAACTGATTTCTGTTAAGCGGATATCGGCATTGTCCTGTCTTAACAGGGTTCTGAATTCGGCGCGACTGGTGAACATACGATAAGGCTCATCCGTTCCCTTGCTGATCAGATCATCTATGAGTACACCAATATAGGCTTCGCTTCTTTTTAAAATCAAAGGTTCTAAATGACGAGCTTTCTGGTGTGCATTGATACCTGCCATTAAACCCTGGCAAGCCGCTTCTTCATAACCCGTTGTTCCATTGATTTGTCCGGCGAAGAACAAATTTTCTATGCCTTTCGTTTCTAAAGAATACAGTAATTGCGTTGGCGGAAAATAATCGTACTCGATCGCATATCCCGGACGAAATACGCGGACATTCTCAAACCCCGGTATCATACGAAGAGCCTCGTATTGTACTTCTTCCGGTAATGATGTAGAGAAACCATTCACATATATTTCAACCGTATTCCATCCTTCCGGCTCTACGAATATCTGGTGGCGATCACGATCGGCAAAACGATTGATCTTGTCTTCTATACTGGGGCAATACCGAGGGCCTACACCATCAATTCTTCCCTGGAACATCGGACTTCTATCAAACCCGGTTTTCAGGATATCATGCACCGTTTGGTTGGTATAACTAATATGACAACTGATCTGGTCTTCTGCTTTTATTTTCTTCACGTCAGAATAAGAGAATCCTACAATGGCATCATCTCCTTTCTGTTCTTCCATTTTTGTATAGTCCAGGCTACGACCATCTACTCTCGGAGGTGTACCTGTTTTCAGTCTGTCGCTTTCAAAACCAAAGGC
>CAIWKU010000131.1 GCA_903913355.1 uncultured Bacteroidota bacterium
GAATTGGCGGCTTTTTTTGTATATAGGCAGGTAACAATTCCTCTGAATGCATCAGCAGGTATGCTGTTCCTGAAGCGAGCATTCTGGCGGTACGGCCATTGCGATGTGTAAATTCTGCTTCTGTGGATGGTAGATGGAAATGGATAACATGTTTCATTTCTGGTATATCCAATCCGCGGGCAGCGAGATCAGTTGCAACCAGGAAACGGATACTACCGTTGCGGAACTGAATCAACGCCTGTTCACGTTCCATTTGTTCCATGCCTCCATGAAATGCAGCATTCTCCACTCCTTTCTCTTTCAGCAGACCGCTGGTTCTTTCTACTGCGTCTCTATGATTACAAAAGATTAAAGCAGGTTCCTGATTAATATAGCAAAGCAGGTCGTATAATTTGTTTACTTTATCTTTTTCAATTGAAATGACCTGTTTTATCAGCAAATCAGCACTACTATCTTTGTTTTGCAAAAAATTGAGTTCAGTAATTTCTCCCAAAGTTGCAAAAGAAGGAATGGGCACCGTATCAGTAGCTGATACAAAAACACGTTTCTGCAAATGGGATAATGAGCCAATGATATAAGCCATCTCTTCCTCAAATCCGAGTGCAAGGGATTTATCAAACTCATCTAATACTAAAATCCGTAGTCCTTCTTCTGAAAATGTTTGTCTTTTGATATGATCTGCAATTCGCCCTGGTGTGCCAATCAGCAAAGCAGGGGCTTCTGCCAGATTCTGAATTTCTGTCTGCATATCATGTCCTCCATAACAACAACTCACTTTATAGCCGGTACCCATTTTCTTCCATACCTGCTCAATCTGGATAGCCAGTTCACGGGAAGGGGTTAATATCAGACATTGTACTCTGCCCTCCCCTTTCTGCAAAAGCTGATAGATCGGTAATAAAAAAGCCAGTGTTTTGCCAGACCCAGTAGGTGATAATAGCAATACTTCTTTTTTGGAAAGAATCTCAGCAGCAAACTTTTCCTGCATGGGATTCACGGAAGAAATAGAAAGATTTGCGAGTATTTCGGAAACAGAATAGTTCAATTGCATATGCAAAGCTAAGTTTCCCAGTGGATATAGGGGAATTTGACTGTGATCAGCTTACAACTATCTCTAAATGAGCTTCCCTTTTATTGGACTCACTCAAAAAATATTTTGACTTAGGGTGAACTCCTACCAAATCTGGTAAGGAAAACACACTTATTGTAAAAGATTAACCAATTGCGCAATTTCCTGGATACTGTTGAAAGAGTGTACTACAACCCGTAAGCGTTCTTGATCTTTAGGTACCGTGGGATATAGAATAGGCCTGATATCAAAGCCTTTATTTTGCAAATCAGTGGCAATTTTTTTTACATTTTCATTGCCGGGTATCATGATACCCTGAATGGGGGTTGACGAAAGCAGTTTTTGATACCGAATATCAGCTGTTTGAAATTGCTTTATTAGTAATTCTAATTGTACACGTTCAGATTGCATTGAGGGAAATAGCTGGTATGACTGGTCAATCGCATATACACTCTGCTCTGGCAATGCAGTTGAATAAATAAAGCTTCGTGCGAAATTAATCAGGTAGTTGCGTAGTGATTCAGAGCCCAATATTGCAGCACCATGCGCACCACATGCTTTTCCAAATGTATGTACGCGGGCAAATACCTGGTTTTCTAACCCTAATTTTTGCACCAGGCCTTCTCCCCTTTCACCAATCACCCCTGTTGCATGTGCCTCATCAATTATCAGATGAGCCGAATACTTTTGGGCAATTTGAACAACTGATTCAAGCAAACCCAGATCACCGTCCATACTAAACACGGATTCCGTTACAATAAAAAGAGTCCCGGAAGACAGTTTTATCTTTTTCTCCAGGTCCTGAAGATCATTATGTGCAAATGAAAATGATTTGGCGAAGGAGAGCCTGATTCCATCGCGTATAGAGGCATGAGATAAATGATCATAAAGTATGGTATCTCCTTTTTGCGGTACGGATGACAAAAGTCCAAGGTTAGCATCGTACCCTGAATTAAATAGCAATGCAGTTTCTGAGTGGTGGAAATCGGCTATTTTTCTTTCCAGTTCTTCTATCATCAGATAGTTACCAGATAATAGTCTGGAGCCTTTGGAACCAGAAGCCAATGCAGTTACCGATCCCTGATTTGCAGGATGGAGACGTGAATTGGTTACTATGCCTAGGTAGTCATTAGAACACAAATCCACTTTACCCTCTGGAAGCATTAGTTTCCTCAGGGAATTGTTTGCGATTCTATCCTGCAATTTTTTTTGAAGAAAATCGTCCCGATACATTCCTCAAAACTAAAGGATTTGACAGAAGTTTCTAAGAAGAGATGTTGGTGGGTTTGTATTAATTTTGTTCATTACTATCCTTATAATAAGTTAACGATAACACTTTTTATGCTTCTCTCAGAACATACCAAAAATATATTAGGGCTTCAACTTCCTACCGACCCTCGCTGGGTTGACCTGGCTGGCATTTCATTAGAGGCCATCCTTACAGACCATGCCTACTGTGAACAAAAAGCTGCCACTACCTGTATCACCCTTATTCAACGATATTCTGATAAGGAGAAACTGGTATATTCACTTGCCCCGATTGTAGCAGAAGAATGGGGGCATTTCAGACTTGTATTGAATGAACTGAAGAAAAGAAAACTGGTATTAGGCAAACAGCGTAAAGATGAATATGTAAATAAACTGATAGAATTTCAGAAAAAAGGGGGTAGTCCAGATGACAGGCTACTTGATCATTTGCTCACCATGGCAATGATAGAAGCCCGTAGCTGTGAGCGTTTTAAAAGATTAAGTGAAGGTTTACAGGATAAATATATGAGTGCTTTTTACAGGCGATTTATGGAGAGTGAAGCGGGGCATTATACTTTGTTTATTGAGTTGTCCGAAACTTACCTGGGAAAACCTAAGGTTAGAAAACGCTGGAAAGAATGGCTCGATCATGAAACGGTTATTATGAAAGACCTTGAAATCAGGGGCGATCGGATTCATTAATAACTATTGATATTTCTTCAGTTCGTTTTCAAAATAGCTTAGTTCCAGGCTGAAATCAAGGTTTGGATAATTTACTTGCAGGTGACTTGTTTTGGAAAGATAGGACCGCAAAAATTGCTGGTGTTGTTTGGTAGATGGATTAAATGGCTTGTGTTGGTAAGCCAACTGTATTCCCCCTATTTCTTTGATCAAATCCCTGGTAGTATCGGTCATACATGCTTCCATAAATTTTTCCCATACATATTGGGTTGCCTGATAATTTGGATGCACCATGTCTTCTGCATAAAATCGATAATCACGCAAATCGTCTATTACTAATTCAAACGCAGGAAAATAATATACCTGTTCATAGGCAGCAACCAGTTCATGAACGGCTTGTATTAATACTGCTTTGCTCCGGTTATTTTCAATCAACCCTTCCCGTAAATGCCGTACGGGGCTGATGGTAAATATTACCTGAACACCAGGATTGAATGCAAAGATATTTTGCAACATAGCACCCAGCAGCGCTTTGGTTTGGTGCAAATCCATCAGTTGCTTATCAAACCAATCAGATGGTGCCTTATGGTTATTAGCTGCCACCTGATCTTCTTTGCCATTCAGTGCATTTTTTGTAAGGCGATATATCCATGCTGAACCCAGTGTAATCAGCAAATGACCTGCTTTTTTAAGAAATGTATGCGCATTGCTTGTAGATGTATTGATTTTCTGTAAACAATCCGCTGCCGTAATACCGGAAAAACGGCTATGGTGTTGCCAGCTATGCCAGGTTTCGTTATAGCAAAATATATCCGATTCTGTTATTTTCGGGTTCTGTATATAGTTTGTAATGGCTTCAGAAACACTAACCGGATTAAACAAAATGCCATTGGGGTTTTCCAGCGTGCTAAATTTATGTTTACGTAATTTTTCTCCGATACTTTCTGTAAAACAAGAGCCCAATAAAAAAAGGTTTTGTGCATGTTGAACTGGAAAGGGAGATTTTTTAATATCAAAATCTATATGAAACTTCATTTTGTAAATTGATTGATTTCTAAAAATGCCGATAAGCCATGTTCTATACTTCAAAAATAAGTTCCATTTTTTCTCCCTCTGGAAGCTTTTCCCATTGATGAAGCAATTTTCTCAGCTGGGAACGAATTTGAGTAATCTTGTCATCAGCGAGGCATATTGCAGGGAATTGGTTATTCCATGAAACAAATGCATCCTGCTGAACTGTATTAAAATCACTAAATTCTCCCTGTACAATTTCTATTAAAAAAAGGTTGGCCAGGTTTTCAGCATAATAGGCTTCATCCGTAACAGTTAGAGAGGCTCTTTTTTCTTTGTTCTCAAAATCCCGGATATCCATTCCCTGGTTAATCATTCCATTAAAGGCCGTATGGTAGCCTAAGACAGATTCCAATATAAAATGGCTTATGTCGTGACGAACAAAAAAATCATCACTGTACATCCAGGTTTCTGTGCCATTATCCCGGATATATTTAATGATATTGGGTTTAGCCCCGTTTTTTGTAAGCTGTATTACCATATTACCTGAATAATTGATCGGCTATTACCATGCTTTTCAGTAATGCATTTTTATCAATCCCTGTCAGTAATCTTTTTTCTTCAAAATAAGGAATCATCCATTCAGAATTCATATTCCCAACAAGACTGTCCTGTGCCATCGGACAGCCGCCAATCCCTTTCAATGCCCCATCAAATCGCCTACAACCCGCGGTCAATGCGGCTTCTGCTTTTGCTTTCCAATTCACCCGACTTGAATGAAGGTGAACCCCTATAGTAATATTGGGGTAAGCTGAAATAAATGAGGTAACCGCAGTACTTACCTGTTCGGGGGTAGCGATACCAACGGTATCGGCAAGCGAAATAATCTGAATTTCTCTTTTTACCATTTCCTGAGCCCAGTGTAACAGGATATCTTGATTATATAGATCTCCATATGGGTTTCCAAAGCCCATGCTCAGGTAAAGTACCAATATGCGGTTGTGCTTAATACACAATTTCTGTATAGCTTCTACTGTTTTTACGCTTTCTTCTATGGAGCTATGGGTATTGCGTAGTTGAAAGGTTGGTGAAATAGAAAATGGGAAGCCCAGGTATTTTATCTGCTCGTAGGTAACAGCTTCTTCTGCTCCTCTGAGATTGGCAACAATTGCCAGTAATTTGGTTTTACTATTTCCTATAGATAATTTACTGATCACCTGTTTTGTATCGGCCATTTGAGGCATGGCTTTCGGAGAAACAAAACTGCCAAAATCAAGTGTATCAAAACCCACATGCAAAAGTGTATTCAGGTATTCAATCTTTTGTTGCGTTGGAATAAAATGGAGCCAGCCCTGCATGGCATCACGTGGACATTCTACCAGTGTTACCTGTGAATGTTGTTGAGTGATTGGGGGTTCCATAAGCTGATAATTTACTGAAACAAATTTCCCTTTTTCATAAGAATTATTATCCTTTCATTCTATGTTTCATTGCTTCATAAAGAATAATCCCGGTAGCTACTGATACATTGAATGAATCAAATGTTGTAGCCATGGGGATTTTAAAAAAATGATCGGCTGCTTTTGCCAAATAAGGTTGAACGCCTTTGCCTTCGTCGCCCATGATGATGCAACAAGGATCGTTAAATGGCAATTCAAATACATTCTCTGCGGCGCGCATTTCGCTCGTAAATACTTTGATACCATTCAGGTGCAGGTCATCTACTGCTTTTAACAAACTATTCACCCGGCAGATATGGATCATCTCCAATGCGCCAGCGCTGCTTTTCATTGCTTCTTCATTCAAGGCCCCTACTCCTTTATCGGGAATGATAATTGCCTGGGCCCCACAACAAACAGCACTTCGGGCAATTGCACCAATATTACGCACATCTGTAACCCCATCCAGCATCAGGAATAAAGGCAATTCTCCATTAGAAACCACATGATCAATTACCTGCTGCAGATCCATGTATTGTACCCGCGCA
>CAIWKU010000132.1 GCA_903913355.1 uncultured Bacteroidota bacterium
CATATCTTCTGCTTTGCGGAATTATATTTTATGTTTTCAAAATACTTTAATGCCATAGGGTGAATACCAATCGAATTGCTGATGATAAACTCCATGCGCATTAATCCTACACCGGCATTTGGCAATAAAGAATAGCTAAAAGCCTCGTCGGGATGTGCCAAAATCAGCATGGCTTTTGTTTTTGTTGCAGCAATCGCAGAAATATCAATATCCAATTCTTTCCAGGCTAAGATTCCATCGTAGATGAATCCGGTATTTCCTTTGGCAGTTGATACCGTAATCGATTGTCCGTCTTCTATGGCTTTTGTTCCATTTCCGGTTCCTACTACTGCAATAGCGCCCAACTCCCTCGCTACAATGGCTGCATGTGAAGTTCTTCCACCCTGATCGGTAATAATCGCTGCTGCTTTTTTCAGCACCGGGTCCCAATCCGGATCTGTTCTTTCTGTAACCAGGATTTCCCCGGTATTCAATTTTAAAATTTCATCAGGCGAATGCAATATTCTGGCTTTACCCGTAACTATTTTATTTCCTAAACCCGCACCTGAACAGAGCAATTTACCTTTGTCAAGTAACTCATATTGTTTGAATACGGTTCGCTTTTTATTACTATGCACAGTTTCAGGTCTGGCCTGAACAATATAGATTTTTCCGTCTTCTCCATCTTTTGCCCACTCAATATCCATATGGCATGTATAGTGTTCCTGAATAATGCAGGCCCATCTTGCCAGTTCTACTACTTCGGTATCGTTGAGAATAAACGCATTTCGTTTTTCCAGGTTGGTTTCATAGTTGATTACAGCATCTTCCGGCTTTTTGATATCATTGATCTCAACCCCCGAATACACCATCGTTTTAGATTTACTTCCCAGTTTATGAGAAATAACCGGTAGTGTAACTGAATTCATCAGTGGCTTAAATACGAGGAATTCGTCTGTATTCACCGAGCCTTGCACAACATTCTCACCTAAGCCCCAAGCTCCTGAAACCAATACTACGTCTTCAAAACCGGAATCAGGATCTAGTGTAAACATAACACCCGAACAGGCCAAATCTGAACGAACCATCATTTGCACACCTATAGAAAGCGCCACTTTCATATGGTCAAATCCATTATCAACCCGGTATTTGATTGCCCGGTCGGTAAATAAGGATGCATAACAACGTTGACAGGCTTTTAGCAGGTTTTCCTCTCCTTTTACATTCAGGTAACTTTCCTGCTGACCGGCAAAGCTGGCATTGGGTAAATCTTCGGCTGTTGCGCTGCTGCGAACCGCAAAAGATCTTCCTTCACCAACATGGAGATTGAGTTCTCTGAAAGCAAGGGCGATATCATTTTTCAGCGATAGTGGCATGCTGGCTTCGAGAACCCATTTGCGCGCTTTCGCGCCTATATCACCTAGGTTATTATAGGTTTTGGTATCTAATTGGAGCAATAAGCCGGTTAATATGGGTACCAGACCATTTTCATTTAAGAAAAGCCAATATGCATCCGATGTTATAGCAAACCCTTCAGGTATTTTAATCCCTTTTGCTGAGAGCTTGGCATACATTTCACCCAATGATGCATTTTTACCACCTACCTGTTGAATATCGCTGATCCCTATTTCGGAAAAATGTTTAGTCGTTTTCATATACACTGTTTTAATCATTCTCGATATCAGCAAGTTAGTTGAGATATTAGGTAAATTCTATGACCTGTATCAAGGCGGTTATTGACATTTAGTGATACTATTCTACTTAAAAATCGGGGATATCATTTACCTGTAATTGATATAACTTAAATAGCGACTTGCATAACATCTACGTCAGAATTTCTTGCTCAATCAAATCATTTTTTGAAACAATCAGATTATATCAAACAAAAAAGGCCAAAACCTTATCAACTAAGAATTTCAGCCTTTGTATCGGGTAGTTTTGGCGTATTTAATCAAACAATTGGTGATTTTTAATTTATTTGTGCTTTTTAAGAAAACTTCCCTATTAAGTAAATCCGCCGTCTTAGAACTATTCATGCAATCATAAATCGGAAACAATTCTATGATTATTGAATATCATATTGTATTTTGTTTAAAAGGTCGTTATTTATTCAACTACTCACTAAACCAAATGCTCATGCGTAATAGTTTTTTTTCTTTCACCCTTTTGTTGCTGGTGGTTAGCCTTACTGCACAAACTAAAACCAACTGGAGCCCTCAACAATGTTTGCAACTAAAAAATATTTCTGCGACACTGGTTTCGCCTGATGGCAGTAAAATGTTATACACTGTAAGAGAAGCTATCATGACCGAAGATCGAAGTGAATATATCAATAATGTATGGTTATGTAATTCGGATGGCACACATCACGTACAACTAACCAAAGGTGATAAAGGTGCTTCGAACCC
>CAIWKU010000133.1 GCA_903913355.1 uncultured Bacteroidota bacterium
AACTTACACAAGACTTCCCAGAAATTTAATTTTGTTTACTTTTAATTAGTTGTCAAAATCATGGGGGAAGAGATTCAATCAAAATCCAACCGAGATTTCCTTCCATACCATCCCAAATTTGCTTACTATCAGTTATCTGATTACAACAAAACCTTCATAAGGAAATAAATTATAATTGAATTTGCTGCCGTAAATTGCCGATGAATCCTGCTGCATGAATAAAAGGTTATTATCAATAATCAAGTATTTGTTTTTTTTCGGGCTGGGTCTCTTCCTTGTCTGGTGGAGCCTGCACCAAATTCCAGATGCAGAATGGAATAAATTCAAAGAGGCTTTGGCTACTGCACATTATTGGTTAATCCTACCGGTTTTCCTGATACTGGCTTCCAGTCATATTGTTAGAGCACTTCGCTGGCGTTTATTGATGGAGCCAATGGGCTATTTCCCATCTTTTCCAAATACCTTCTTTGCCGTAATGGTGGGATATCTGGCTAATCTGGCTTTTCCCAGGCTGGGTGAAGTATTAAAATGCACATTATTGGCCCGTTATGAAAAAATTCCTGCTGAAAAAATTGTCGGGACCATTGTTGCAGAACGGGCATTTGATGTTCTATGTCTGGGGCTTCTTTTCTTATTGGCATTGATTCTACAATTTGATGTGGTTACTGGCAGTTACCAGAATGTAAAAACTCTGCAAAGTCAGCATCATGGATCAACCTCAATGGCTAAAATGATTATCCTGATTATTCTGGCATTGGCCATACTGGGTTTTGCTATTTGGATATTTGTAACCGGTAGATGGAAAGGAGTATTGCAAAAATTTAAAAGCATTATTGCAGGCATCTGGGAAGGATTGATTACGGCCCGCAAATTAAAACACAAAGCTTTATTTGCCTTTTATACCATCTTAATCTGGCTACTCTATATAGGAGGAACCTGGCTTGGTTTTCAGGGAACGAATGGGACAGCTACAATGGGACTTAGAGAAGCCATTAGTTCTCTGGCATTTGCCAGCATCGGAATGATTATTACGCCTGGGGGAATTGGAGCCTATGCGTTTCTGATGGCCAAAGTATTAGAAGAAAATGGTATTGAGTATGCAATTGGTGTGGCCAATGGAACGCTGCAATGGTTTGCTCAGTTTTTAATTGTTGTGCTTGTGGGTTCGTTTTGCCTGATACTGCTGCCATTTTACAATAAACAAAAAACACATGAAAGCCGTTGACGCGATCGCAAAAAAAATAGTTACCCTTTCGCAATTACAATCACTTGTAGCCAGCTGGCGTGTACGGGATAGTTCTATTGCTTTCACTAACGGTTGTTTTGACATTCTGCATGAAGGGCATATTTTCTCGCTTTCTCAGGCTGCAAAAGAGGCCGATTACCTGATAGTGGGTGTAAACAGCGACCGCAGTATTAAAGAATTAAAAGGCCCCGATCGCCCCATCAATCATGAACATAGCCGCGCTTTGTTATTGGCCAGTCTGGCGATAGTAGATGCCGTAGTTATTTTCGATGAATCAACTCCATTGAACCTCATTTTAACCATACTGCCAGATGTATTGGTTAAGGGTGGCGATTATACAATAGAACAGATAGTGGGTGCTAAGGAAGTGATCGCTGCCGGGGGAAGGGTTGTGGTTAATCCGATTATTGAGGGATTTTCTACCACTGGCATTATACAACAGATAAAGTCTTCATTTTCTTAATACTGAAAAACCAACCTTGCTTCAGATCCATCAATAAGGTGAAAACAGAGGTTCGATGTCCTTGCAAAATCAGTACCGAATAAGCCGAAACTTAACATTTACACAAACCTGGCTTATTTATATTTGATAAAATCTATTTTGCCATTTTCCAAACTATTGCATGCAGAAAAAAACATTGATCCAAAGAGATATCAGCTGGTTAAGTTTCAATGCGCGGGTATTACAAGAAGCCAATGACCCTACCGTACCCTTAAAAGAACGCATCCGTTTTTTGGGTATTTACTCTAATAATTCTGATGAGTTCTTCAGAGTACGGGTGGCTACTTTGAAAAGAATGATCGAATTATCGGGTAAGAATAAAAAATTGAATATCCATCTGGAAAATGATCCGCAAAATATACTTGATCAGATTCAAACCATTGTATTACGCCACCAGAATGAGTTTAACCGAATCTGGGCAGGGATATTGAAAGAATTAAAGAAAGAAAATATTCTTCTGGTAGATGAAAAGCATTTAAGTAAAGAGCAACAGATATTTGTAAAAAAATATTTTGACGAGCAGGTTCGTTCTAATATTATTCCCTTGATGGTTGAAAGCCTCCCCCAACTCCCCTATTTGCGTGATAAAAGTATTTACCTGGGTGTGGTAATGCGTAAAAAGAAATCGGCCTATCAACAGAAATATTCTCTAATAGAAGTTCCCGCAAAAGCCGTTGGCCGCTTTATACAATTACCTGCAAAAGGGAAGGAAAAACCCATTATTCTGTTGGAAGATGTCATACGTTTCAACCTTCCCGTAATTTTTTCCTATTTCGGATACGATTATTTTGACTCTTATGTTTTCAAAGTAACCAAAGATGCTGAAATAGATATTGACAATGATGTTAGCACCACTTTTGTAGAAAAGATTGAAAAAGGTTTAAAAAACAGGCGTAAAGGAAAACCGGTTCGTTTTGTATACGATAAAGAAATGGATGCAGGGTTGCTTGAATACCTGATAAGACGATTAAATCTGAACAGAAAAAGTAATATTATACCCGGTGGCCGGATTCATAATTTCAGGCATTTCATGGATTTCCCGG
>CAIWKU010000134.1 GCA_903913355.1 uncultured Bacteroidota bacterium
CTATACCTGTCTGAGGGAAGTCATATGGCATGGGGGTTTATGGAAGTACCGCCTATGCTATCTGTTTTTGCCTGGTTTACACACCTGCTAGGGGATCATTTTTTTTGGGTAAAATGCTGGCCATCACTTTTTGGGGCACTCACTTATATTCTTACCGGTAAAATAATTCTTTCGCTTGGAGGGAGGTCCTTTGCACTGGTGTTGGCTTTTCTTTCCTTTCTCCTCGGGGCTTACTTACGCGTTCATTTTTTATTTCAACCCAATTTTTTAGAGATCTTTTTCTGGACATTGATCGCTTATAGTATGATTCGTTTTGTTCAGACCGAAAACAACAAATGGTTATACCTGTTTGGAATAGCCTGCGGGTTAGGAATGCAAAGCAAATACTCTGTGCTCTTTTTTATTACCAGCATACTGGTTGGATTATTACTCACTGATCAAAGAAAAGTTTTCCGCAATAAACATTTCTATTATGCTGCCCTGATTGGGTTACTGATTTTTTTACCCAATTTTCTATGGCAATACAGTCAGCATTTTCCAGTGGTATTTCATATGAGAAAATTGCAGCGAACGCAGTTACAATATGTTAGTCCCTCGAGCTTTTTGATAGACCAGGTTATCATGAATTTCCCCTGCGTGTTTATCTGGCTAACAGGACTATGGGCTGTCAGTTTTCTTAGAAAATACAAAACCTACCGCTTTATCGCCTGGACTTATGCCGGGGTGATTCTATTACTATTGCTGGGACATGGAAAAAATTATTACGCTTTGGGCGCTTATCCTGTTTTGTTTGCATTTGGTGCCTACCACTTGGAACAGCTAACCCTGGTAAAACGAAAACTACTCCGTTATGCATTGGTAGCCCTTCCTTTGTTTTTTGGTTATTGGTTAGTACCGATTGCCTTACCCATTTTTACTCCTGAAAAACTAGCTGCTTTTTATGAAAAAAGAAAAGTGAAAAAACTAGGGGTTTTAAATTGGGAGGATGGCAAGAGTCACCCCTTACCACAGGACTTTTCTGATATGCTTGGCTGGGAAGAAATGGCACAGAAAATGGCAAAAGCCTATGCGCTATTAGATAGCAATGAGAAAAAACATACCATTCTATTCTGTGATAATTACGGGCAGGCGGGGGCACTGAATTATTATCGAAGAAAATACAATCTTCCGGAAACATACAGCGACAATGCCAGCTTTTTATACTGGATACCCAACAATATGCCCTTTGATAATATCCTATTGCTAACCGATGATGAAAAAGAAATGGAACATCCGTTCCTGAAAAATTTCAAATCAGTGATATTAACAGATAGTATTACCCATCCATTTGCAAGGGAAAGAGGAGATCTGGTGATACTTTTGAAAGGAACCAATGATTTGTTCAGACAGGAAATGAAAGAAAAAATCAAGAAAGACAAAGCAGCACTGGAATAAGCCTGCTATCCGATTTTTTCAAGTGTTTCCATTACGGGCAACCAGTGGGTTTGGTATAATGCCTGCAAATGTTTCTTATCTGTTTCTTCCAGTAATACCAGGTGATCGGTATTCAACTTTACATGCTCAGGGGTTCTGATACCGGGTATCACAGTTGATACTTCAGGATGACTTAAAATAAAACTCAATGCCAGTCCGGAGGCTGTAGTTTGATACTTCTCACACAATGGCCAAACTTCATTTTTTAATATATGTAAAATAGGTTCTGTAACAGCAGGTAATACCCGATAGCTTCTATGGTCATCTTTCGGAAAAACCGTATCAGGTTGAATCTTTCCCGACAATAGACCAAACTGTAATGGCATACGTGCAATAATACCAAAGCCTTTTTGGGATGCCTGAGATAGAATCGGTAAGGCTTTTTGATTGATCAGGTTAAAAACCAGTTGGAACCCATTGCCCAAATCATGTTTCAGAAAAAAATCCGCTTCGGGAAATGGATGGAAGGTAATCAACGAAATACCCCAATAGCGAATCTTTCCCTGTTGTTGCAATACTTGCATGGCTTCAATACACTCACCGTTTTCAAGGTGTACCATTCTGGCCACATGGAGATGATGAAAATCGATAGCATCTCTTTTTAGTCTTTTCAGGCTTTCCTCACAAGCTTTAATGATATAATCCTTAGTATAGTCTATAGCTACTTTTCCATCAGCTCCCGGTTTCTGTCCAACTTTCGAAGCAACCAACACATCTTTCCGGTTTGCAATGGTTTTGCCAAGAAGTGTTTCGGCATGCCCCAAACCATAAAAATCTGCCGTATCAAAAAAATTGATGCCTGTATCCATGGCAGCATGAATGGCAGAGATAGATGTATTGTCATCCGAAGGGCCCCAACCGATCGCTAAATTGCCCACAAAAGCCGAACCCCCAATGGCCCAGGTGCCGAAACCTATTTCACTTACCAGTAGGTCGGTATTACCAAATTTTCTGTATTTCATTTGACAGGTATTAAGAGGAACAAATGTAAACCTAAGTACAATTCAGTTATTTTTACAGTATCGTTATCGATTAATTGATCAGTATGAAAAGACCTGTAAGAGTATTGGTTGCCAAAGTAGGCCTGGATGGTCATGACCGCGGCGCGAAAGTAATTGCTACGGCTTTGCGTGATGCGGGCATGGAAGTAATCTATACCGGTCTTCGTCAAACACCGGAAATGGTGGTAAATGCCGCTTTGCAGGAGGATGTAGATGCTATCGGGATCAGTATTTTAAGCGGCGCACACATGACCGTATTCCCAAAAATAGTAGCCTTACTGAAAGAAAAACAAATGAATGATGTATTACTTACGGGCGGTGGTATTATTCCGGAAGATGATATGAAAGTATTGCATGAAATGGGTGTAGGTAAACTGTTTGCACCCGGAGCCGCTACAGCTGATATTGCTTTATATATCGAGGAATGGGTGGCGGCTAACAGAAATTTTTAGGTATTAAATACTTGGCAAGGTTAAGCGTTTTCTCTTCGATAGGATTCTGATGCCTACAACAATAATTACGCAGATAAACAAACCGGTATTGTATTCAAGTCCTGCCTTTTTCAGTAATACATAACAAACCCCACCTATTGCGCAGGCAGTTGCATACAACTCTCCTTTTTTTAATAGGTCAGGCACTTCTCCACAAATAATATCCGCCAATAATCCACCAAATGTGGCCGTGATAACACCCATAATAATCGCATACCCATCATTGATATCAATCCGCATACTTTTTTCGATTCCAAAAACAGTAAACATTCCAAGGCCAATCGCATCTGTGAAAAAAATAGTTCTCCTGAACCTTGCTGAATTAAAGCGAAATAAGGAAACAATGATTACAGCACCCACCACCAGGGCCAGGGCCAGATAATCATTTACCCAGTTTACGGGTCTTACACCAATCAACAGGTCACGAATGGTTCCACCACCATAAGCAGTGGCAAAAGCAATGACGGCTGCGCCGAAAATATCCATTTGATGTGTCCTGGCTTTCAGGGCACCTGTCATGGCAAAAACAAATATCCCTATATACAGGATGATCTGGATCAGGTTCATAACTCAAAATACAAAAAACAAAGTTCTAAGCTTACCTTTAATAAAACATTCTTGCCATGTACACAACCTTATTAACCTCCCTCGAAGAGGGTATTTATATCATTACCATTAACCGACCCGATAAACTGAATGCCCTTAACAAGCAGGTATTCCAGGACCTGAACCGGGCGCTAACAGAAATATATACCAACACAGAAATAAAATCAGCGATTATCACTGGTGCGGGACCCAAAGCATTTTGTTGCCGGAGCCGATATCAGCGAATTCAGCGGTTTAAGCACGGATGAAAGCAAAGCATTGGCAAAAGCAGGTCAGGATACTTTTTTCAGAATAGAACAAGCCCACAAGCCGATCATTGCCTGTGTAAACGGTTTTGCGTTAGGTGGTGGTTGCGAACTGGCCATGAGTTGTCATTTTAGAATCGCTTCAGATAATGCGAAATTCGGTCAGCCCGAAGTAAACCTGGGTCTGATTCCCGGATATGGTGGTACACAAAGGCTGGTACACTTAATCGGTAAAGGCCGCGCGCTGGAATTATTAATGAGCGCAAACATGATCGATGCGTCTACTGCTTTACAATATGGACTGGTAAATTATGTAGTAAGTCCGGAAGAGCTATTACCAAAAGCCAAATACCTGCTGGATATGATCAATACCAAAGCACCGATTGCTGTATCCAAATGTATTGAAAGCGTGAATGCTGTATTTGATGAATCCAAGAATGGTTATGAAGTGGAAGTAAATGGATTTGGTTACTGTTTTGGCACAACCGACAGACTCGAGGGCACTTCTGCCTTCTTAGAAAAAAGAAAAGCACATTTTACAGGTAATTAAAAGACCCTCCTATCATTTCGTTAGATAACAGGGCCAGGTTAAGCAAGACTTTTGAAGCACTGGCTTGTTGAGAAGGCTATTTAATAACGGAAGGGATAAAATCCGCTACCGGATGCTCAGCCGTAAATTGGTATCCCATCAATTTTGCCATGGTTTGTGCAAATTGTTTCTGGTAAACCTGGGTCTGTGTTTTCACTTCCCCTGTGGCAGGTGTATTGGGGCCCATAACTGCAAACCAGATCTGATCCGCATCATCTACAGAAGCACCATGACTGGTCCATTTGGTTTTATTAGTAATGCCTCTTCCATGATCGGTTGTAATAAAAAGAGTGGTCTTGTTTTTATACTGAGGATCACTTTGCACAAAATCCCATATTTTTTTGATCCAGGCATCTACCTGGTGAGCTGCGTCAAGATAAGAACGGTATTGGCGACTATGTGCCCATTCATCGGTTTCTCCATAAGCGATATACATTACCCTAGGTTTCTTGGTTTGCAAATGCTCCATCGCTTCATACTGGGTAAATACATCTAAACATTCTTCCGACCATTGCCGGTAAGAATCCTGTACCATATTATTGATGAGCTTTTCATTGGCGGTAGGATTGGCTCCTCCAAACTGATCGTAAGCAGCAATAACAGGGATGCCTGATCTTTCTTCATTCAGGATTCGGTTAAAAGCATCCCATGCACCAAAAGCAAGCACCTTTCCTTTGAGTACAGATTGTTTATTGAAATATTCCAATAGCGTTGTATTCGGGTTCGCTTTATATTCATTGCTATTAATAGCTGTATCCACATATCCGCACATTATTTCGCTATATCCGGGATAAGAAAACCATTGATTATTGGAAACATTGACCATATTACCAATCAGTCGGTTGCCATATAATTGTCCTTTTGCAGCTATTGTATTCCAGAAAAAAGGAAGTAATTTTTTTCTACGCGATTCCCCATCCCCGGCCCAATATTTTTCGAAGATTTTAGCGCTATCATTCTGATGATACCGTTTATCATTGGCAATATCTTTATCCATTCCATCAAATACTTCCTGCCAGCGAAAACCATCCGTTGTGATAATAATAATATTCTCTGTTTGTTGGGCCTGAAGAAAATAACTGCTTAATAAAAAAGAAACGATTAATAATTTTTTCATAATACTAATTGGGGTAACCTGTGAATGATAAAACTGAATCTTACTTCGAATGTAGTACACTGCTCTAACTGCAACCATTCAATACAAAAGCAAA
>CAIWKU010000135.1 GCA_903913355.1 uncultured Bacteroidota bacterium
AATTCTTCAAAGCCAAATTGTAATACTGGGTTCATATACCCCATCAAAATCACAGGTATCTGTATGTTCTTTCTGAACTCCTTTAATTGTTCAAAAAGAAAATGAATGGTCATACCATTTTCCAAAGCTTTGCTTCCACTAGCTTGTATCACGGGCCCATCTGCCAAGGGATCACTGTAAGGCATTCCCAGCTCTATGATATCCACTCCACTATCCTGAAGTGCTTTCATAATAGATATTGTACTGTCTATTGCAGGGTACCCCGCTGTGCAGTACACATTCAATACCTGCTCTTTCTTTTCAGAAAATAATTTTCCTAATCTGCTCATTCAATAAATGCTTTATGTATTCATTATCCACCTCTTATGCAAGGTCCATGGATTTCATATATGTTGCCAGGTCTTTATCTCCTCTTCCACTTAAACAAATCACAACTCTGTCCGATGTTTTCAGATTCAGCTTTCCCAAAACAGCAAATGCATGGGCGGTTTCTAATGCAGGAATAATACCTTCTGTTTTACTAATATGAAAAGCCGAGGCCAATGCTTCTTCATCTGTTGCACTTAAAAAAGTACCGCGACCGCTTTCAAACAGGTTTGCATGTAAGGGACCAACTCCAGGATAATCAAGTCCGGCTGAAATACTATGCGGCTCTACTACCTGTCCATCCTCTGTTTGCATCACCAGACTTTTACTGCCATGAAGAACCCCTGGCTTTCCCAATTGTGTGGTTGCAGCACTCATTCCACTATGTACACCATGTCCAGCTGCTTCAACAGCCACCAATTGTACAGATGGCTCGTTTAAAAAATGATAAAAAGCCCCTGCCGCATTACTACCACCTCCTACACAAGCTACTACATGTGTTGGCAATTCGCTACCGGTTTTTTCTTTCAACTGCCACCGGGTTTCTTCACTGATCACACTCTGAAACCGGGCAACCATATCAGGGTAAGGATGCGGGCCTACTACACTCCCAATAATATAATGTGTATCTACCGGATTATTGATCCAATCACGAATCGCTTCATTCGTAGCATCTTTTAAGGTTTTACTCCCACTTAAGGCTGGTATCACTTTGGCTCCGAGCATGCGCATACGGGCAACATTGGGTGCCTGACGTTCAATATCTTTCTCACCCATATAAACAATACATTCCATGCCTTTTAGTGCGCAAACCGTAGCAGTAGCCACACCATGTTGTCCGGCACCGGTTTCGGCAATGATCCGGGTTTTGCCCAGTTTTCTGGCAAGTAAAATTTGTCCGATGGTATTATTAATCTTGTGGGCGCCTGTATGACAAAGGTCTTCGCGTTTCAGATAAATAGATGACTGGAATTCTTTACTGAGTCTCTCTGCCAAAAATAGCGGTGTGGGCCTGCCAACATAATCTTTAAGCAATATTTGAAACTCCTTTTGAAAGGAAGGTTCATACATAATATCCAGATATCTCTCCTTTAATTCTTCCACATTCCGATATAGCATTTCCGGGATATAGGCCCCCCCAAATTTGCCATAATATCCCTGTAGATCGGGGTTTTGAAAATTTTGCGTTGTAGCCATAAATATATTTTATATAGATCTCTATTTAGTTTTTAATAACTTGATAAACTCATTGATTTTGTTCATATCCTTAACCCCTGGAGATGTTTCAAATTTGCTGTTTACATCAATTGAAAAAAGATCTTTCGATACAGAATCATTTGCAAACTCTTTTAACGCTGCAACGTCTTCAGGGCCGATGCCGCCGCTTAAGAAAAAAGGTTTTGCAATATGTAATCCCTTTAACACATTCCAATTAAATTTTTTACCGGTGCCACCATAGCCGGGGCCTTCCGTATCGAATAGAAACATATCAGCTATATCCCGGTAATCTTTTATTTTCCAAAGTACATTATCATCCTCGCGCATCCGGAATGCTTTTACTACCGTTACATAATCTGCTATCTTCTCGCAATATTTTGGGGTTTCATCTCCATGCAATTGTACCAGATATAAGCCACAATCATCTACTGCTTTCAATACTTCTTCTACCGGCGCATTCACAAAAACGCCTACTTTATTAATTCCTTTCCCTTTAATCTTTTTGATTTCTGCAGCAGGCATGTGCCGGTATACATACCGTGGAGAATTCGCGTAAAATATAAAACCTGCAAATTCAACGCCCAATTCATCCAATTCTGCCACCTGTTTTGAGCTCGTCATTCCGCAAACTTTTATACGCATACCCCTGAACCCAGTGGCTGGATTATTTACTGTGTTAATTGATGCGTCCTGTATCGGTTGATCCATTGGTTTTATTTAAGTGCCCCTTTCCCTGTTTCAATAGAATTGTTAAGGGCATTTACAAAATCAGCAAAAGCAACCGAAGGATTGGCCTGTTTCATAAAATTTTCTCCAATCAAGAATCCTTTGAAACCTGCCTTGCGTAAAGTTACAATAGTATCAATATCACTGATACCGCTTTCTGCTACTGCCGGCTTTTCTTTGGGTATTTTGTTAATAAGCTTTAATGAATTTTCTATACTTACATCAAATGTTTTCAGGCTTCGGTTATTCACGCCAACAAGCGTAACATCATCACAGATATGTTCAAGTTCATCTTCATTATGTATTTCCAACAACACTTCCAGCCCCAGCTTACGTGCCGTGCCTGCCATTTGCTTTACTTTTTCAGGGCTTAAACAGGCGGCGATGAGCAGGATAACTTCTGCACCAAATGCTTTTGCTTCGATCAACTGGTATTCATCTATCATAAAATCTTTACGCAACAAAGGAACTTGATTACGGGTAGCTGCCAAAAGATCGTTTAGGCTTCCACCAAAGAAAAGTTCATCTGTTAATACAGATATCCCGGAAGCACCATATTTAGCATAAGCAGCGGTAACTTCTTCCACCTGGGCTTTATCATTGATGATTCCCTTACTGGGTGATTTTCTTTTAAATTCAGCAATGATACCAGTCCGTGTTTCATCCAATAGAAATTGTTGCAATGACAATGTTTTATTAGAGAAGAATGGGCCGTTTTCTAATTTCTGAATAGAAGTAAGCTGTTTACGTATAGCTACTTCTGTTTTTTTCTGTGCAATGATGGTATCTAAAATATTCATTTGGCTTGCAGACTGATTAGTGTTTGTAATGATTGATAGGCTTTCCCATTTTCCAGGCTGTCAACTGCAGAATGGTAGGCTTCCTCATAATTTCCGAAATTGCCGGTACAATACAGGGCCATGGCAGCATTGGCAAGCACCACTGCATTTTGTGCCCAACTGCCTTCTCCTTTAATGATACGGGTAAATATTTTGGCAGCTTCTTCAACAGTGTTCCCACCATGAATATCTTCCGGCATAACCATCCGCTTACCTAATTGTCGAGGTGTCATGATCTTTTCCCCTTTATTGGTGATCACTTTTGTGTCATTGGTTAAGGAAATCTCATCGTACCCATCCAAGCTGTGAATAATGGTAAATGCATTACCACTTTGTTGTAATAGGTAAT
Organism: uncultured Bacteroidota bacterium; assembly: GCA_903913355.1. Classification (GTDB taxonomy): domain Bacteria; phylum Bacteroidota; class Bacteroidia; order Chitinophagales; family Chitinophagaceae; genus Sediminibacterium. The sequence goes on from CAIWKU010000135.1 coordinate 3,499, forward strand.
TATAAATCCGTGCCATTTCCAGGTTATAAACACCTACCAATTGATAAGCCGGTGTAGCAGGGTTCACCATGGGTCCGAGCATATTAAAAAATGTTCTCACACCCAGGTTTTTCCTAATGGGGCCCACCATTTTCAAAGCAGGATGAAACAGCGGTGCATGCAGAAAACAGATATTGGCTGTTTCCAGTTCTTCCTTTAAAATCGCATTATCTGCTTTAAAAGTATAACCCAATTGCTCCATTACATTAGAAGCACCGCTGATAGAGGTAGCCCCATAATTGCCATGCTTTGCCACTTTTTGTCCGGCACCCGCTACGATAAAACAGGAAAGTGTAGATATGTTAAACGTGTTTTTACCATCACCGCCTGTGCCTACAATATCCATTACGGGATGTCCCAGATCAACTTTTACACATAGTTCCAGTAATGCATCCTGGAAGCCCTGAAGTTCTTCGATGGTAATAGAACGCATCAGGAATACAGTAATGAATGCTGACATTTCAGATTCATTATATTGACCGCGCGACATATTAACCAGTATTTCCTTTGCCTTTTCGCGGGAGAGTGTTTTGTATTCAAATAAATATTGCAGAATTTTTTTCATGTTCTTTGTTTTATTACAAAAAATCATCAGGAAGCCAACCAGTTTTGAATTATTTTTTCGCCATCCGGTGTTAATACACTTTCAGGATGAAACTGAACGCCTTGAATATCATACCGGGTATGTTGTAAAGCCATAATATAATTATTTGCGTCACGTGCCGTGATTTCCAGTTCAGCCGGGAAATTTGTTTCATTAATCACCCAGCTATGATATCGGCCCACTTGAATAGAATCGGGTAATCCTGAAAATAAACGATTTTTCTGATAGGATTTCTCACTTTTGATTTGAATAGGCGTAGCCAGCCCATGATACACAGTTGAGAGATTGGTAAGGGTTCCACCAAATGCTTCCCCAATCGCTTGGTGCCCTAAACATACCCCCAGGATAGATTTACTGGCTGCATATTCTTTAATCAGCGGCAAAAGCATCCCTGCTTCTGATGGAATACCCGGACCGGGAGAAAGGATGATCTTATCAAAATCTTTTCCTCTTTCGATGGGTAATTCATCATTACGAAAAACAGATACTTTAGTTCTAGTGAGTTTTTCCACAAGATGAACCAGGTTATAGGTAAATGAATCGTAATTGTCAAAAACTAAAATTCTCATTCTTTTTTCTTTACAATGGGTATTTACATTATTACTAATTATTCACTAAATCTCTCCTGCTATTTCAATTGCTTTTTTTAAAGCGTTTAGTTTATTATTTACTTCCTGCAATTCGCTTTCAGGAACACTTGCCGCTACAACACCTGCGCCTGCCTGGTAGAAGAGAGTGTTATCCTTACTCAAAAATGTTCTGATCATAATAGCATGATTACAGGAACCATCAAAGCCCATGAATCCGATCCCCCCACCATAATAGCTTCTTTCTGTTGGCTCATAGGAATCAATAATTTCCATGGCTTTGAATTTGGGAGCGCCGCTGAGCGTACCAGCCGGAAATGTTTTTGCCAATAACTGAAAAGGATTCTGCGAAGATGCCAGATTGCCTGTTACTTCACTTACCAGGTGTATCACATGACTATAATATTGAACTTCCCGGTAATGACTTACCACCACATCGCTGCATACACGGCTTAGGTCATTTCTTGCCAGATCAACAAGCATAACATGTTCAGCATTTTCTTTGACATCTGCCAGTAATTTTTCAGCCATTTGCTGGTCAATTTTATCATCTCCGCTTCTCTTGAATGTTCCGGCTATCGGGTGTACAATGGCTTTTCCGTTCTTAATAATCAGCTGTGCTTCCGGAGAAGACCCCATTAGTTTATAATCGCCGTAATCAAAGAAAAAAAGATAGGGAGAAGGGTTGATACTGCGCAATGCCCGGTATACATTGAATTCATCACCGGTAAAACTCTGTTGAAATCTCCTGCTGAGTACAATCTGAAAAACATCTCCCCGCATACAACGTTGTATCCCTTTACGCACCATTTCTATATAATCCTGATCTGACATATTCGAAGATTCTCCTCCCCTTGCCTTGAAAGGAAATACAGGAACATCTTTGCTTCTGATCAATGACTCAACGGCTGCAGGATCACTATCCATTCCTGGAATTATATTCTCACATAGTACCAGCTCATCTTTAAAATGATTGAACACAATTACATATTGGTATAGCCGGTAGCG
>CAIWKU010000136.1 GCA_903913355.1 uncultured Bacteroidota bacterium
AGCATCTCCCCTTTCTGCTTCAATAGTTTGGATAGTTTGGAACGCCCATCCACTTTCTTTTCTTTATAACTAACCACAAACACGGTTGATGGAAGCGGGTTTTCAATATAGCCTTCCAGTTTTTCAATATCCCGCATTTGCTGGGCTTCCTTCAATAATACCACTTGTCGCTCTGCAAACATTGGGTATCGCATGCATGCATTTACTACCGATGCCCAATCCGCATCTTTTCCATAAAAAACAGTCAGGTTAAATCCCGACTCGGCTTCTGTCAATATTTTATGTTCGGCATACTCAATCACCTGGTCAATAAAGAAGCTTTCTTCCCCTTCAAGCCAGTAAATGGGCTTAAAGCTCCCTTTCTTCCATTCGCCTATGATCTTTTCTGCAGACATGGTTGCAAAGATGTAGGACAAACCACGAATCACGAAAAAATGATGCAAAAACTTGTAAACAGGATTTACCAATGCAAATAATAGGGCAAAAATTAGACGATCTGAATCCTGTTTTCAGTTAGCAAGGGTAGGTTTTGAAAACGGAGAATGATATTGGCCGTAACCACTACATCGCGCTGGCAATAAGATACGATTCGGGGCAGATCTTTTTCTTTGTAATATACATCCTGCACCCTACTCCCGTCAATATCCGATTTAGAACTGGGTATATCTAATACATTAGCCAAAAGGTGCAAGGATACATAGTTCTTATTATCGCCAAATTTCCACCAGCTAAGGGTATCAAACATCCTGACTTCCCATGGTTTTTTATCATGCAATTGAAGGTAATCGGGCAAAGGTAGCTGGTTGATCAGCAGTCTGCGGCATATATAGGGAATATCAAATTCTCTAATATTATGTCCGCCAAATTGAAAATGCCGGTGGTGCAGATACATTTTATCGCATAAATCCGTAAAACTCCTTAGTATTTCTACCTCATCATCGCCTGCAATACTTTTGATTTTAAGGCATAGAGACTTGTCTTCTCCCTCATAAAAATAGGCCGTGGAAATGCAAATAATTTTCCCGAATTCAGCCAGAATACCCGCTTTTCTGCGATAGGACTCCTCAGGTCTGGCATCTTCTGGCACGGTTTTAGATATTTTATCCAGAAACAGGGTTTGCCAGTTGGAATCGAGGTCAGTAAAGGACTCCAGCTCCGGAACTGTTTCAATATCCAATAACAATAGATCTGTTAACGTACCCATATTTTATTATTTTTGATTACCCCTTAAAACTTAACACATGAGCCAGAGTCCATCCAGCTATCCCAATACACCCGAACAAAAAGATAACCGTAAACTAATATACGGAATCCTGATTGTAGCCTTGATTGGTGCATGGGCGTATATTTTCTATGACAAAAGCAAGACACATGAAACGGTTACCCAATTGCAAACCAAGATTGTTACTGTGGATAGTGCCAGAAATTCCATACAACAGGAATTCCTGACTGTCTCTGCAAAGGCAGATTCCTTAACACAAAATAATATCCAGTTACAGGGTACCCTGGCAGATAAAAATTCAGCCATTCAAAAACTGAAAGGTGAGATTGGCAGCATCCTGAAAAAGAAAAATGCGAGTGATGCAGAACTGGCCCAGGCAAAACAGATGATCGGCGAATTGAATGGAAAAGTAGATGGCCTGTTTGCAGAAATCGAACAATTAAAAGGTGAGAACAAACAGCTTACGGCAGATAAACAACAACTGACCACTGAAAAAACACAGCTGACTACCGATAAGCAAAACCTGGAACAGAACCTCAATACCACGAAAACAGAAAAGAAACAGTTAGAAGATAAAGTGGATGTAGCTTCTACCCTGCATGCCTCTAATATTGGTATTACCGCTTTGAAAGTAAAAAACAGCGGTTCTGAAAAGGAAACCAGCACTGCAAAAAGAGCAGATCTGATCCGTATCTCATTCAACCTGGATGAGAACAGGGTTACGCCTACAGGAACCAAGGATATTTATGTGGTAGTCACTTCTCCTGATGGTAAAATCATCAGCGATGGCAATGCTAATTTTATAACCCGTGAAGATGGCAGCAAGGCATTTACCAGTAAAGTAAGCGTGAACTATGAACAAGGAAAAATCATCCCGGTTAGTTTCGATTGGAAACAGAATGAGCGCTTTAAAGAAGGCAGCTATAAGATTGAAATCTATAATAACGGATTTAAAATCGGTCAGGGTGTAAAAACCTTGAAAAAAGGCGGATTATTTAGTTAATATTTTTGCATATGCTTCAGCAAAAGGTCTCCTGAATGGGGACCTTTTTTTTGTAGTGAAGGATCCATCAAATAAACCATTGTACTTCTACAGTATCCCTGAATTGTTCTATTTTAGTTGTATGATACCCCATTGGCTTAACTGGAAAATGATCTTATTGGTAATAGCCCTGTTTTTAGTGAGTGGAACCATTTTTTATTCTCAGTATGTTTCCGGAAAAATTGCCAGGGAAGAAAGAAAGAATGTAGAAGCCTGGGTTGAAGCGCAGCGAACCATACTCAATTCATCAGACAGCGCAAGTATTAACCTGGCCACTAAAATTTCCACCGAAAATACCCAGATCCCAATCATTGAAACGAATGAAAAAGATAGTATTACCGGTAACTATGTAAATCTTGACAGTAGTCTTGTACACAACCAGAAAGATTACCTGAATAGGAAATTGCATGAAATGAAAAATTACCAGGCTAAACCTATTGTATTGGTTATCCGGGATCATCCTTATACAGCAAACAAATATTATTATGGGGAAAGCAAATTATTGAAAGAAGCCAGGCTTTATCCCATTGTACAATTGTTTATTGTGGCCTTATTTATTGCGATTACGATCATGGCTTTGCAAACTACTTACCGAAGTGAGCAAAACCAGCTCTGGGCGTCTATGGCCAAAGAAACCGCACACCAATTGGGCACGCCGGTATCCAGTTTACAGGGTTGGCTGGAAATTTTAAAAGAACAGCCGGTAAATGCTCCTATCCTGCCAGAAATAGCGAAAGATATTAATCGTTTATTATTGATCACGGACAGGTTTGGAAAGATTGGCAGTCAACCCAAATTAGAATGGCGCATTCCTTCAGAACAAATTCAACAGGTGCTGGAATATATGAAAAAAAGAACGGGGGGAGATGTTGAGATCCTGTTTGAAGATGCTTTTATAAAGAATATACACACTTTACTCTCGCCTCCTTTATTTGACTGGGTATTTGAAAACCTAATTAAAAATGCACTAGATGCAATTGAGGGAAACGGGATCATTCGGATTACAGCAGTGGCCAATGAAAATAATCTGTTGATAGATGTAACCGATACAGGCAAGGGCATTGCAAAGAATCACCTGGATGATGTTTTCAGACCAGGATATACCACGAAAAAAAGGGGATGGGGGTTAGGGCTTACGCTCAGTAAAAGGGTCATTGAGCAGTATCACAAAGGGAAACTCTTTGTAAAATGGAGTGAGCAGGGAAAAGGTACTACTTTCCGGATTATTCTGCCTCTTCGGCAAAACCCGGACTTAATGTAGCCTGCATACCAAAACAATTTAACGCTGCATACCATTGATGAATCGACTGGGTGGTAGCTGTTTCAACATACAGGTTGGCTTCACTGCAGAGATTCAGGAACTCTGTTTCCACCGTAGTCATTTCATGGTTACTGGCTGACTGTCCCAATTGACGGATACAACTATGCATTCTTGATAATTTCTCATCCGAGAGATGATCGAATGCGTGTTGCTGCATCAATTGCCCGGCAGCATTCACCAGCATTTGGTAAGATGTTGTTTTCATAACGATTGGTTTTACATGAGCAATTACGTTATAAGACAACAGAAAGCTTGCAAATGTTGATTAGGAAATTGTTAATGGATTTTTTTGGTGGATAAGCTGGGGAAAAAAGCTGTGATACGTTATAAGTTGTAAGTAATAAATAGTGGGTTGCCCGGCTTATTACTTACAACTTACTTCTTATCAGCTCTGGCGTTTTACGGAGCCTCCGCTGTTTACATTGATATCCCTGATCAGGCCATCGCCTTTGAAGCGAATAAAGCCGCCGCTATTGGCTTTGGCGGAAATTTCTTTGGATACGGAGATTTGGATACCTGCACCACTGCTGGTTTCGGCATAGCAATTGGCTGCGTTTAAAGAGTAGCCACGGAACTGGGCACCACTGCTTCCATCAATTTTTAAATCGTCTACGGATCCTGTCAAAGTGATATTGGCACCGCTATTTAGTTTTGCAGTTAACTTTTCAAATTTCAAATCAGTACCTGTTACTGAGCCGCCACTGGTAGCTTTCACGGCATCCAGGTTTGTATAGGATACATATACTTTTACTTTCCAGTTTTTCCACTGGTTCCAGAATTTCCAATCACCGGCGCGGGATATTTTCAGTACCCCATTCTCCACAACTGTTTTTATCTCATATAAATAATCCTTATTCCCCACCCCTACCGCAAGTTCTTCTTTATCTCCTTTACTAATAATGACTTCAATACCTGAAGAAGTTTCAATGGCATGAAAATCATGCACTGGGCGCTTTTCAACATTATCATCATACACAACTTTCTGGGCCATGGCAGAACCCATACAAATAAGCATCGCAAATAATATAGCAGTCTTTTTCATACTTTTTTTCTGTGAAACGGTTAATCCCGTTTCATGTTACAGTTTTTAAAAAATTATCTTAAAACGATTGCCCCCAGGGCGGGTAAATGCACCTTTAATTTATAACATTTAGAAGGCTTGTCTACCAGTTCTGCTTCTACGGAAGGATTATACACATCCCCTGTACCCCAGAAATCTTTGCTGTCACTATTAAATATCTCTGTCCAACTTCCTTTTCCATGCACATATACTTCCCAATCCAGTCTTACTACCGGCGTTACATTTAATATCACCAGTATATCATCTTTGGGTTTCTTACCCTTCCTCGCATAAACCAGTACCGATTCACTACGATGGTTCAGGTCAACCCATTCAAACCCGCCGGGTTCAAATTGTTTTTCATACAATGCCGGCTCTGTTTTGTAAAGTTCATTTAGTTTCCTCACACAATGCTGCATACCTGAGTGACCGGGAAATTGCAGTAATTCCCATTGCAATTCACTTTTATAATTCCATTCGTCGGTAGCACCAAATTCATTACCCATGAATAACAATTTGGAACCCGGATGTGTAAACATGTAGGTATAGAGTACCCGCAGGTTGGCAAATTTTTGCCATTCATCACCTGGCATCTTGTATAACATGGGACTCTTTCCATGAACAACTTCATCATGACTCAGGGGGAGCATAAACTGTTCATCATAAAAATACATCATGCTGAAGGAGAACTTATCCTGGTGAAATTGACGGAACAAAGGATCCATCTTAAAATAATCCAGGGTATCATGCATCCAACCCATCATCCATTTCATGCCAAACCCAAGCCCATCTTCAAATGTAGGCTTGCTTATCTTGGGCCAATCGGTGGCTTCTTCTGCAATGGTTTGAATATCCGGGAAATCGCGGTATAATGTTTCATTCAGGTCTTTGATAAAAGCAATAGCTTCCAGGTTTCCATTGCCCCCGTATTCATTGGGCTCCCATTGACTGGCAGTTCGGCTATAATCCAAACGCAGCATGGAACTGACTGCATCCACGCGTATCCCGTCTGCATGAAATTGATCGCACCAGAAACGGGCACTACTAATCAAAAATGATTTTACTTCTCCGCGTTTATAATTAAAAATATAAGAGTTCCAATCGGGATGGTATCCTTTACGCATATCCGCATATTCATAGGTATGCGTTCCATCAAACATAAATAAACCATGTGCATCATAGGGAAAATGAGAAGGCACCCAGTCGAGAATCACCCCAATACCTGCCTGGTGAAAAGCATCAACCATTGCCGCAAAATCCTGTGGCTCACCAAAACGGGAAGTGGGTGCAAAAAAGCCTGTTCCCTGGTAGCCCCAACTGCCATCAAATGGATGTTCCATCACAGGCATAAATTCTACATGGGTAAAACCCATATCCTTCACATAAGGAACGAGCCGTTCGGTAATCTGTGCATAGCTGTTATATATTTCTTCATTATTCTTCTCCGGACGCATCCAGCTGGCAAGATGCACTTCATATACAGAAAACGGTGCACCCAGGTTATTCGCTTTCTTTCTTTCCTTCATCCAAACCTGGTCGTTCCATCCATAATCTGTTTGCCAGGTAATGGATGCAGTATACGGGCGCTTTTCCCAAAAATGCGCAAATGGATCTCCTTTATCAAGCTTCACCCCATTAAAACCATGGATATGGTATTTGTATGCTTCGCCTGATGAAAGATGGGGAATAAACCCTTCCCAGATACCAGAATTATCCAGTCTTACTTTTAATGGATGTGATGATTTGTTCCAATCATTAAAATATCCGACTACCGCAACAAATGTTGCATTCGGTGCCCATACAGAAAAATAAGTTCCCGGGGTATTGAGTACTTCAATTTGCTTATTTCCAAAATGATCATACAATCGATAATGGGTTCCCTTTTGAAAATTCCGGATATCTTCAT
>CAIWKU010000137.1 GCA_903913355.1 uncultured Bacteroidota bacterium
CGGCTAATTTTTCGGCTGACACTAGTTTCTTTTGGTAATCAGCGGGTAATCGTTTCATCAGTTCTTTCTGCTCGGTGGAACTGATTCCATCAGCATGTGCAAAATCAGCAGAATAATCCAACGCTATTTTTTGTGGGTTTCTTTTGGTGATGATATCTACCAGCGCCTCCCATTGATCAGGAAATTTGGTCATATCCCAGGATGCTTTGATCACATCTCCTACATTATATCTGGCAATCGCTAATTTCTCATATACTCCGGTAGCAGCATTACGATAGAAAACCAGCATCGTTCTTCTTCGCGCGGATAACCAGGTGGCGGGTAGCATGGTTTTTAAAACAGGATCTTCATTGTATTCGCGGGATATGATTACCCACATATCTATCTTTTCCTGTTCCATTAGTTTGGGCAGGAGAGTGGTTAGTCGGTCGGATAGAATATCATCGATTACCCGGGCCTGGTCTTTTACAGAGAGGATTTCCTGGGCGGGCAGGATTGAGCAGAATAGGAGTATGGTGATGAGGAGGGCAACTCGTTTTAAGATAAACATCGATGAGGGTTTGGGGTTTGGGGTTTGGAGTTTGGGGTTGTTTTTGCCTTTGAGGTTATTCAGTTGTTATTTGGGTTTGGTGGGGGATGATAAAGTTGATTAGGTCGTCGAGTTGAATATTGGCTCTTTGGCAGGCGTCCTGGATATCTTCGCGTGATACGTTGGCGGCGAAGGATTTTTCTTTGAGGCGTTTTTTGACGCCTTTGAGATCCATGTCCTGGTAGCCGCCAGGGCGCATTAGGGAGTAGGCATGTATTAGGCCCGATAATTCATCGAATGCGTATAACATTTTATCCATTTGGGTTAGGGGTTCTACGCCAAAATGGAGATGTCCGTGTGAAGCGATGGCGCGAATGATTTCGGGGTCTATATTTCTTTGTTCGAGTTCTTCGATTATTTTTTTGCAATGTAGGTCGGGCCATTGATCCCAGTCGGCATCATGGAGCAGTCCGGCCATTTCCCATTTCCAGCTTTCTTCATCAGTCAATTTTTCCACTTCGATGGCCCAGGCTTTCATTAAACCGGCTACCTGTAGCATATGCAGTTTTAGTTTGGGGTTGAGTACCCATGTATGAAATAGTTCTTCTGCTTCGGTTCTGGTTAGTACATTTCCTTTATTGCTGATGCTGCCAAATTCGGTTCTGCCAAGATGAAGTGACATATTTTTTGTTTATTTCAAAGATAAGTGGGGGTTTTTGAAATGGGGAGGAATTGAAATAATATCTTTAATTGAAAATAGTGAGAGTATTTTCTTTGCGTTCATTGGTTGGCTCTTTTAAAATCATCTTGAAAACCAGCAACGCAGGGAACGCAGAGAACCGCAAAGGACGCGGGGAAGGCAATTATTGATAGGATACTACATAATAACAAAACTATTCTCATGAGTGAAACAGAGAAATTGGGTGAAAGAGTATTTACTTCTTACCAGGTATTTGTCATTGTGGTGCTTTCTTTGCTGCAGTTTACGGTGATACTGGATTTTATGGTGCTTTCTCCGTTGGGGGCTATTTTGATGGAGAAATTGAATGTGACTACTTCTCAATTTGGATTGGTTGTATCGGCGTATGCCTTTAGTGCGGGGGCATCGGGTTTATTGACAGCAGGATTTGCGGATAAGTTTGACAGGAAAAAGATTTTACTGTTTTTTTATACGGGATTTATTCTCGGTACCGTATTGTGTGCGATGGCACCGAGTTACCAGCTTTTGTTAGGTGCCAGAATCATAACAGGGATTTTTGGTGGTGTGATTGGCTCGGTGAGTTTTGCCATTATTACGGATCTGTTTGCCGTGGAAACA
>CAIWKU010000138.1 GCA_903913355.1 uncultured Bacteroidota bacterium
TCCGTGTAGAAAATTATCTTTTCTTCCTTATTTGTTTTCTGTATGAAAACTTATATACCAGCGCGATCAATCAAATCCTTTAACTAGCCAGTTTTACAGCCTGTCTGGCCACTAATTTCCAGCCGATTTTGGTTTTCTCCCAAACTAACAACACATGTATTTTGACAGATCCGGGTTTGCCTCCATCATTAGTAGTAGCACTCAGGTTATGGCGAACTATGGCCAAATTGTCCACAATAGAAATGGTTTGCGCAGAAAGATCGATGGTTACAAAATCTGATTTGCCACTCAACAGATTTTCTATAAATTCTTTTTTTCCTTCTATATGCCCGCTGGAATGGCCATAACTAAGGCTGTCTGATACCAGGTTTTCGAGCGCTTGCCTGTCTGGATCAATCATGGCAACCCTTAATTTTTCGACTACGACCATAACCGCTTTTTCATCTTTTGACTGCGCAATCAGCTGGAAAGAAATCATGCATAAAATAAAGGAGAGAATATATTTCATAAGAAAGCTATTAATTTTTACTGGGTGTATTTTACCAAGAACAAAATAAGGCTATTCTAATAGTCATTCAAGGTTTATTCATTTTCTTTTATTGATACTTACGCAAACGTTGTAGCAACTGATGATACCCACTTTATTTATGCAGTATCTCAGCCTCTGGCACCCAATTGCGTAGGATATTGATTGTGGTAAATTGTTTTACCTGTTCATCTGTTAATTGTTGAGACCAGGGCACTCTTCCGGAAATCTCAGCACCAGGACCCCTATTTTTATATTCTGCATAACGTGCTGTTTTTTCATTTTCAGGGTTCTTCCAATTGTCCCAACCCTGAGCAAGAATATGGCTGCCTATTTCGCAATGGATATAGGTAACACTTGCGTAAGGCCGCCAGGGGCGCCCCAGGCTCACTTTGGTAATACCTGTATCAGCCGTTAACCGACAGTTCAAAAAAACATAGCCATAAGCATGTTCCCTCGGTGTGGAAGCGGCAGTAACATGCGAATTTTTCTTGCTGTGCAAATGACAGTTTACAAAAAGCGCTGTGGAAGAACCAAAGATAAAATCGGTTGATCCTTCTATATAGCAGTTGAGGTAATACTGGCGACTATTCTCATCACTGGTAAATAAAGTATCCTGGAAACCAATGATACGGCAATTGATAAAAGAAGCCCGATCGCCAGTAACTTTCAAGGCAACTGCTTGTCCGGCTGTTAAACCGGCATCATTCTGAAACGTAATATTCTCTGCCGTAAAATCATCTGCTTTAATATAAAACGACTGTGAATTCATGGTATTAATTACGCTGCCATCTGCCAATACTTTACCGGTATGGTCATCATAGCTAAGAATAGTGGTTAATGCATCCTCGCCTATCATTTTCACAAAGCATTTGGATGAATCAAGATGGAGTTTTTCTTTGTAAATTCCTTTTTTGATAAATATTTCTATGGGTGAGTGGTTATTCAATGGAACCGCATCCAGTGCATCCTGCACTTTGGAATAATTACCCGTTCCATCCTGTGCAACAATGATTTTTTTTGCAGGCGTTGCTATTGCCAGCAAACTAAACACCATGGATACCAGTAGAAAATATATCTTTTTCATTCTCGTGTTTTATTACTGAAGTACCTGTTTCGGAAAATAAATAAGGCTGCCCGTTTAGAAGCAGCCTTATATCTATCCATTACCGGGAAATTAATACCCTGGGTTTTGTTTAAGGTTAATATTTGCATCCAATGCCGGCTGAGGGAATGGCAACAACTCTGATTTACCTGTTGTAAACCCGGTTGCATACCTGGCAAGGGCCGTTGTATTAATAGCGGCACTTAACCATACAATTTTGGTGGTTCCGGTTGGTGTTGAACCCGGGGCTGCTTTATAAAATGAATTGGCCCATAATCCTGCTCCATAGGTATTATCATCTGAAATAGACCCTGTTTTATAAAACATGGATACTGGTAAAGTATTATAAGGAGCTGATAAAGTAGACATCGCTAACAGGTTCGCTTTGGTATTTGTAAGAGCCGTTGAGAGCATATTCCACCTGATCAGGTCGTATTTTCTGACACCTTCTCCTCCTAATTCCAAAGATCTTTCTTTCATCAATGCAGTAAAGAATGCTGCCTGACTTAAGCCTGCAGGCAAATCTACTGTAGCATCCGGGGTAGAAATTACTTTTCCGTATCCTCTTCTTCTTACCTGGTTAATGGCATTGTATGCGAGTGCAGTGGGTCCGTTAATCTGGTTTTCTGCTTCTGCAAACATCAATAATACATCTGAGTAACGCAGTATTTGCCATTTCAGGCCAAGGTATTGTATGGCATTGGTGGGTAAATAGCTTGGATTGGTAATCCAGTCTCTACGGTATTTACCATCGCAGATAGCTGTGATTGCCTGTCCAACTTTGGTAACACCATCAGCAGCCACATTATATATTGCACAGGTAACATCTCTTCTCAGATCTGTTGAATCGAACAGGTAAAAATAGGTAGGCAATACATTGATACTTTTATTTCCAAGCGCATTCACGGTAGGTCCATTATAATATCCCAGTTTGGAGTCTTCCACACCTACTCCGCCAATCGCACTTGCCTGGAAAATAAGTTCACCCTGTGGGTCGGAAACTGCATGCGCACAAACCTGGTCTCTCCAAAGTGATTTGAAACTTGGATTCAATGCATGTTGTGTTGAATTGATGATATCATTACATTCATCTCTGGCTATCTGGTAATAGGTCAGGAAATCAGTGGGCTGTTGCAAAGTTCCATTACTCCGTAATGAATAGCCGCCCCTGAATAAAGCGATTCTTGCCCTTAGTCCTTTTACTGCTCCTTTGGTAATCCTTTCATCTAAAGGGTCTCCGATGGTAGCCAGGTCGTTACGCCAGGGAACCATATCCTCTGCTGTTTTCAGGTCGGCCAGAAGATGATTATAAATGGTATCCCTGCTTACTTTAGTAGGAAAGGGATTACTTGAAGCCAAGGTAGATGCCGGCGCAAAATTGGCTGGCAGATCTCCCCAGTTTACAATCGCTTCAAAATAGAACTGTGCACGAAGGGTTAACGCCTCCCCTAACATTCTTTGCAATTGTTTCTTTTGCTGATCTGTTCCGCTTTTATACATGCTCATCTGAGGAATATTGGCAATACAAATATTCGCATATTCAATACCCTGGAATAACTGGTTAAATGGATTCGTAAGCTGCGCATTTCCAGAAGTAGCTGAATAACGGGCTATATCTCTACGGTCATTATCTGAAGCGCCGGTAGGTCCCTGCATTTCATCATTATCCATCGTATAGTATAAACTCAAACGGATTCCAAATCCCTGGTCACCCATCAGCCTGCTGTATACGCCTGCCAATGCTTTATAAGTGCTGGGTACATCTGCAAATACAACATCTGTACTCACATCCGTAATTGGCTGTTGATCCAGGAATTTTTTACAACTGCCTAAAACAAATAACACAAGTACTGATACCGCTATGCCTATTCGTTTATAAAAATATTTTGTGTTCATATCAGAATTTTTTTATTGATTAGAAGGTTGCATTTATTCCGAAAATAAAGCTGCGGCTTTTCGGATAGGCTGAATAATCCAGTCCGGGTGTTAACGGACTTGTTGCTACACTCACTTCCGGATCATACCCGGTGTACCGTGTAAAAATGGCCAGGTTATTCGCTGTAAAATAGAACCTGAGTTTACTCATTCTGAGTCCGGCAATGGAGGTTACGGGTAAACTATATCCAATAGAAATATTGTTGATACGCAGGAAGGAACCATCTTCCATTGACCAGGAAGAAGGATAAAAAGCCCCTGCACTCTTGATTGGTTGCCAGATATTCGCATTAGCGTTCAATGCTGAAAGTTGATCTGGAGCAATACCTACTGCCTGGTTGGATGAATTGATCCATTCTGCAGTTTGTCCCGTGGCAGTTACCACTTTCCATCTGCCCGCCATGATGCCAAGCATATTTGAGTTGGCTGTATATCCGTTGGTAAACTCGATTTTATTGGCATTATATACGGTATTGCCATAAGAGAAATTCAAAAACACACTCATATCCCAACGCTTATACATAAACTGCTGACTCAACCCGCCCGTATACTTAGGTGTTGGATTTCCAATAATCTTTCTGTCATTGGTAAGATCTACTACCCCATCCCCATTCAAATCTTTGAACTTAACAGAACCGGGCATCACCGTTCCGATAATACCTGCATCTGAAACCACACCTGATTTCAAAGTATACACCTGTGTGGAAGCATTGTAATCAAAATCAGATACTTTATAGAATCCATCATTTACCAGTCCATACATAGAACCCACAGGTGAACCTACTTTCACGATATAGTCCGTAGGTTGACCAGATACTCCCCAGCTGGCTGGTGGATAGAAGGATGCCTGATTCTGTCCTAATTGTAATACCGTGTTTTTATTGAATGAGATATTGAAATTGGCTGACCAGCTGAAATTTTTCTTTCTCAGAATCGTACTGCTCAATTGAAATTCTATTCCTTTATTAGAGGTTTGTCCAACATTCTGTAACTGCGTTGAATATCCATAAGTGGAAGCAATAGGCACATTCAGCAATAGGTTCTTGGAAAGGTTATTATAGTAATCAACACTCAGGTTAATCCTGTTTTTAAACAGGCTGATATCCATACCTATGTTCCTGTTCAGGTTAGATTCCCATTGCAGGTTCTGGTTTACCAGTCCGGATGAATAATACGCTGTTACTGCCTGGTTATTGATGCCATAATAATAGGTTCCATCATTTTTGAAAGTAGTCAGGAACAGGTAATCATTGATCCGGTTATTACCCAGTGTACCAATACCGCCACGGAATTTCAGGTCGCTGATGAAATTCACTTTCTCCATGAATTTTTCCTGTTTCACCCTCCATCCCAAAGAGGCCGCAGGGAAATAACCCCATTGCAAACCCGGCGCAAACTTGGAAGCTCCATCGGCCCGTACATTGAATGAGAAAAGATATCTATCCAGGAAAGAATAATTGACCCTGCTGAAAAATGATAAGTTGGTATACCTGGTTTTACCCAATCTTGGATAACCGGTAAATGGAACAGCCAGACTGGTTTTGGTAAATGCATCGTTAGGTGAGGTAAATGTTGGATAGTTTTTGAAAAGATCCGACATACTGGTCGTTCTCAAATCATAACTCTCTTCACCCACCAATACACTGAAATTATGTTTGTGTTTATACCCGGTTACCGCATAGGTTAATACGTTTGAATTGGTAAGGGTGGTGGCATTGGTTGTATCCAGTTCTACAATGGGTTTTTTACCACCTTGCAACAATGCATAGGGTGTAAGTGAATCACTAAATTGTCTGTCAGTAATCGATTGATAGTTATAACTGAAGGTGGATTTGAAACTCAGGTTCTTGATAATATTATAAGACAGATATGCTGTTATGTTAGACGCATCAGTTGTTTTTTTGCGATACTCTGAATTGGCTAACTGAATAGGATTGATCAGGTCCAATCCATTTCCCACGTTTGGATCTGCAAACTGATCCGGGCCATTGATTGCTTGTCCGGGTGATAAAAACGGTTTGTATTTAACTGCATTCCGTAAACGGTTATACGCTGAACCCAGGGTTGAAGAAACGCCGGCGCCATATACATTCTGATCTGTATATCGGGCACTCGCCCCTACTTTTAATTTATCGGTTACATTGTAATCGCCTTTAAAATTCAGGATATTTCTTTTATAACTTGAATTGAGTACGATGGCTTTCTCATCGTTATACGTATAACCAAAATTGTACGTGAATTTATTGGTACCACCCATTGCAGAAATAATATGGGTTTGTGTAATACCCGTTCTGCCAAAGGTTTGGTCCTGCCAGTTAACCGGATTCACATTTTTATAATTGGATAAAGTATCCCAGGTGGTTCCAAAGTTGCCTGCAAAAGTGGTACTGTCTGTCGCACTTCCTCTTGATCTTTCAGATTGGTATACCACAAAATCGTATGGACTTAATACCGGTAATTTTTTGGCCAGTGTTCTGGTACCGATGAATCCATTATAACTAACGCTTAACCTTCCTATTCTTCCGCTTTTGGTGGTGATAATGATTACACCATTCGCACCCCTTGCACCATAGATAGCTGCTGCAGAAGCATCTTTTAATACATCCACACTTTGAATATTCTGTGGAGAGATGACGGCTAAGGCATTTTCTACCTGCACCCCATCTACTATATACAGAGGTGAATTATCACCGGTAATGGAAATTCCTCCACGAACCCTGATGGTAACATTCGCATCCGGAGAACCTTCTGCGGTAGTTGCGGTAACACCGGCCAGACGACCATTCAGCATTTCTGCGGCTGAATTCACCGGAACATCTTTCAGGTCTTTCGCCCCAACACTGGAAACTGAAGCCAGTACATCCCTTCTCCGCACAAAGAAACAGCATTGTAAACACAACTATCATAAGTGTTGCGCACACCATGAGAATTGCCTGAAAAAATTGATCGTTCACGTTAGCCTCCCCCTCTCGTTGCTCACCGGATCAGAAATTGATCGTAAGGATTTCGCCAGGGCTAACTACTCGGATAATTGAACCCCATCCAATCAATTCATCCAAGCTTTCAGAACGGATATAAACCCGGTCCTTCATGAAACAGACAATTCTGTCGTTAATGGCTATGATGTTCATGGCGCCTTCTTTATCGATGAAGGCACCAGAA
>CAIWKU010000139.1 GCA_903913355.1 uncultured Bacteroidota bacterium
CTTCTGTGAGAGATGAGCTTACTGAATTTCTTAGTTCTGTAAATATGGGTATGGTGATTACGGATACAAGTGGCAGAAGAGATTGCGCACATATGTATCTTACCGTACCCAAAGCTTTTATCCGGTATGTGGGAAATAGTTTGCATCCAACAGATTATACCAGGGTGGATGATTGGATTGATCGTATGAAATACTGGCTGGATAAAGGACTACAGGAATTATATTTTTTTATGCATATGCATGATGAAGCCAAATCGCCTGAGCTAACGGTTTACCTGGTTGATAAATTAAATGCGGTTTGTGGTTTGCAATTAACAAAGCCCCGGTTTATTGATCCGCCTCCCCCCGACCTTTTTAGCTGATTATGGTCAACGATTATTTAATTTCAAATAATTCGTCCCAGCGGGTGGTATAACGGGGACTGCGAAGCTCCTGACGCATTTTCCAATCGCGGCTGGTACCGGAAGCGGCGAATTTCAGTACATCATCCCGCATAGCGAAGTTTACATTGTCGATCATGCTCATTAATAAACGGGATTTATTTTCAGCAGGTGGAGTAAACAGATTTCCCTGTATGGAGGTATCCGGCACAATGCCACTTAGCATCACACCGGCTTTTTTATAAATTTTTCCTGATTCATATAACCGCTCCACAAGTGCTACTGCAGGTTTGATCAATTCATTGGTAGCAGAGCTGGCCTGGGGAAGTACAACATAACTGCCAATACTGGGTCCGTGACGGAACCTTGTATTATGTGATTCTTCTTTGGGTACGATAAATACATTGATAATATTCGCAGCGCTGTATTGCCTCCTTAGTTTTTCTGCAGCACGTGAGGTATAGGTAGCGATGGCTTCTCTGATATCCTGTAATTCCGTAACAGGTGATCCGAACATGCGGGTGGTTGCGATCATTTTTTTATTGACCAGTTCTTCTTTCATTCCGATGCTCTCAATACCCTTAAGTTCGCGAATCAATCTTGATCCCGTTACACCGCCCAGGTGTTTATTGGCCCAAACAATATCCTGTTTGCTGAGGTCATATGCTGTATTGATGTTAAGTCTGCGTAACTTCTCGGCATACTGGTAGCCCACTCCCCAAACATCTTCTACCGGGGTTTTTTGTAAAGCCTGTTGTATTCTTCCGGGAGTATCCAGCACCAGCACTCCTTGAGTGGCTTCTTTGTGTTTTTTGGATAAGCGATTGGCGACCTTGCTTAATACTTTGGTAGCGGCTACCCCAATCGATACTTTTATACCCGTCCATTCTTCTACAGTCTCTTTGAGATATACTGCGAATGCCTGTAATTCATCAGGCTTTATATGCGAGAGATCGATAAAGCACTCATCTACTGAATATACTTCTACGGTACCGGGTGGTAGCAGCATACGTAAAGTTTCCATTACGCGCCAACTCAGATCTCCATATAAATTATAGTTAGATGAAAAAGTGGCCACCCCATATTTTTCAATCAGCGGTTTTGCTTTGAAATAAGGTCCGGCCATAGCTACGCCTAATTTCTTTGCCTCATCGCTTCGGGATATAATGCAACCGTCATTATTGCTTAATACCACAACAGGTTTGTTCTGCAGCCGCGGCAGGAATAAACGCTCGCATGAGCAATAAAAGCTATTACAATCTACTATTGCTTTCAAAAGGTATGGTTAAATGGTTGTACTCATTTACGAATGCTCCTGCCATATCAACTGTTCAGAATAGTGCAAAGCGTACAAGTGTGCGACGCAACAACTGTCTGGTTTTGTTATGGTGCCCGGTGTATCATTTACACTGTATGAATCGAATACACTACTACTCCCCAGGCAGCATAATTCGAAAACTCATCTACCTGAATATTGCCATATTTTTTATTTTCTGCTACTAGAGTAACGCCTTTTATATGCGTTTGCAAACGCCTTACCAAAAGTTCGCCATTGAGTATGGCAACAATGACCTTTCCGTTTACGGCTTTGATACTTCTGTCAACAATTAGCACATCGCCGCTATGAATTCCGGCTTCTATCATGGAATCGCTGTTCATCCGGAAGAAGAAAGTAGCGGGTTTATTGCGGATCAGTTGCTCGTTCAGATCTATACCGCGTTCCATATAATCGTCGGCTGCGGCGCCAAAACCGCTGGCATTGGCATTGGGAATATCCCATTGTTTGAATTGTTTGGAGCCTTTATAGGCAGCCCCGTACCATTGTTCCCCATCCATAAAATATATTTTGAAATACTAAATTATTTAGTAAATTTATGCTAAAATAATTGTTACGCTAAAATTTTATTTATGGAAACGGGTTTGGTACAAAACAAATTATTTACGACTCCCCAGGTAAATGGATTTTTCGAATATTTACTGGTGGTACACCCTGATGAAGCTGTGTATACAAAACTGATGGAAGAGAAACAAGCTGCTTCTAAAGAGTATCAGGCACCTGCTGCTGTTAAAACAAAACCACATATCACTGTAGCTAATTTTTTAGCTAAAGAAGAAATGGAGCCTACCCTGATCCGGTGGATGCATCGTATTATCAGTATGCAGAAAAGTTTTCGGGTAACGCTTGATCAATATAGTGGTTTTGCTCCGCATACTATTTACCTGCGTGTGCAGGATCATACTCCTTTTCAGCAATTGGTAAAAGAGCTCAAAGTGATTGATCAATATGTAAAAGGTTACGGATGCCCTGCCATGTATCTGAGTACAAGGCCCCATTTAACCGTGGTCAGAAATTTATCGGCGGGTATATATGAGCAAATCATCAGCGCTTATGCAAAAAAAGATTTTCAAGCCTCTTTTGATGTGCATGAAGTAATCCTGTTACGCAGACAATACCAGTTCGATCGGTGTAAACAGGTAAATGTATTTGGTTTACAGCCGGTATAGTTTGGCATCTTGGGTTTATTATTTCGCATTTTTTCTTTTGGTTATTGATTCATCTATGCAATCTGATATAGCATTTTCCTGCCCGGTTTCTGAATACCTGCTGGTATTAGAACCGAATGAGCATTTGTGTGATGAGATCATGCAGGTAAAAAAATATTTTGGAGATACTTACGATTGTGTTTCATCGGCTGCTGGTAAACCCAATATTACCTTGGTTCGGTTTCAGCATTATGATATGATGGAACCCCGTCTCCTTCACCGCTTGCAATTAGTGGCGGCAGAACAATCTTCCTTTCTGGTAGAACTGCATGATTTTGGGAGTTTTCCATCTCATACCATTTTTCTCAAAATAACTACCCAATCACAAATAATAGAACTGGTAAAATCCTTTCGGCCCATACAGCATCTGCTGAAAATGGATAAGGAGCATAAACCTCATTTTATTACGGAGCCCTATATATGCATTGCCAGAAAACTATTACCCTGGCAATATGAAAAAGGCTGGCTTGAACTGAGTCATACCCATTTTAGTGGCAGGTTTCTGGCAGATCATTTTTTATTGCTGCGAAAAAGAGAAGGGGAGAATAAATTCGAAATCGTAAAAAAAATCAAATTACTGAATAGGAAAATAAGCACCATACAGGGTGAATTGTTTGCCTGATTCAACTCACCCCAACATCCACCCCTATCTGCTCCACAAAGAGGGAGATAAATTTCCTCTTTATTGAATAGAGGGGGGTGAATGTCGGGGTGAGTAAACTGAAAGATTATGGAAGAACCACAAAACGAAAACATCAACCCCTACCTGAAAGGACGGGGCGCACAGTTTAATCCGAAGAATCGATTCCTGAAAAATGAAAAAATAAGGGAACAGATTGAGAGTATCGATGATTGGACAGAACCCAATGTATCAACTGTTTACCTGGAAGATCATGCAAAGAGCATTGTGAATAAAGTAGACAGTCCCGATGTTGGTATGTTTTACAGTATGAACCCTTACCAGGGTTGTGAGCACGGCTGTATATATTGCTATGCACGGAATGCGCACGAATATTGGGGATATAGCGCAGGACTTGATTTCGAGCGAAAAATCATCGTAAAAAAGAATGCACCGGAATTGCTGCGTAAATTTCTGATGAACAAAAAATGGGAATGTGTACCCATCAGTTTGAGTGGTAATACAGATTGTTACCAACCTGCTGAGAAAAAATTCAGGCTGACAAGGCAGATATTGGAAGTATGTAACGAGTTTAACCAGCCGGTGGGTATGATAACCAAAAATGCAGGAATACTCAGAGATATTCCATTATTACAGGAGATGGCAAAGAAAAAATTAGTGAGTGTATTGGTAAGCATCACTTCATTTAATGAAGATCTGCGAAGAGCGATGGAACCCAGAACCACTACGGCTGTACAAAGACTGCGTGTAATCAAAGAACTGAGCGAGGCAGGTGTGCGTATGGGCGTAATGCTTGGTCCCATGATACCCGGTTTAAATGAACATGAGATGCAAAGGATTATGGAAGCTGCCAGTGCCAATGGGGCCTGCTTTAGTGCATATACATTTATCAGGTTAAATGGAGCTATTAAGCTGATTTTTCATGATTGGCTGTATAAAAATTTCCCGGACAGGGCAGATAAAGTCTGGCACCTGATTGAGAACGGGCATGGAGGAAAAGTAAATGATAGTAGGTATGGTATTCGGATGAGAGGGGAAGGGCCTATATCAGAACTGGTTAGACAGCAATTTAAGAAATACAATAAAATATATAAACTCAATGCAGAGAGATGGGAGCTGGATTGCAGTCAATTTAGACGACCGGGGGAACAGGGGACTTTATTTTGAATATAAGAATATGTTTTGTAAATCATTTTTGCAATACAATGGCTTCTGTTGTTACAGATTCTACAGTTTTGGTAACAGCTGGCTGGGTACTTTGTAAATGAATTGCTTTGGCTACACTATGATTACTCGTAAATTTTTCTCCTAATAATAATGCGATCGTCGCTGCAGTTTGTTTCAAATAAATTTGCTCAGCTGTTTTGATTTCACCCAATGGGGCAATACCCGGACCCAGCATGACCTGCCAGATATCTCCTGATCCTTTTACAAATAGATTATGTGCATACCATGAGGTAGGTTTTTTTCCCCTGCCATGATCTGTTGTGATGATAAAACTGGTATTGTCTTTGTAAAAAGGGTCTGTTTGCACATAGTACCATAATTCTGCAATCATTTTATCTACATTGTTTGCCTGCTCAAGGTATTGATCATATTTACCCTGGTGAGCAAATTCATCTGTTTCACCAAGACCCAGCATAACAACCCGCGGATGATTTGTTTCAATATATTCCTTGGCACTAAGAAAAGTAAGCTGGTCATATCGGCAATGTGTTTTTTGCTTTATATCTGCCTGCACCTGATTGATATATACATCGGTACTATCTTCTTCTCTGATCGCTTCATATCCACTGTTGATTTCCAGATCATTTCTTTTTTTGTTGAGAATATACGGGAAGATATTCCAGGAACTGAAAGCCACTACTTTCCCTGAGTATTCAGGCTGGGTATTCAAATATTCAAGGATATTAATATTCTCATTAAATCTGGGTGTATTGGGAATTAATTTGGGATCCGGGTAGCCTGTCAGCATTTCATTATATCCTGGATAGGAGATTTTATAAAAATTACTCACATTCACTTTATTCTCATAATTCCGGTTTCCGATTAACTGTCCCTTCTTGGCAATTACATTCCAGAAAAAAGGCATTAATTTTTGTCTGCGTAATTCAGGGGTGCTGGCACCGTATAAATCCTGCATCAATGCCGTATCCTTAACAAATTTTAAGTTATGTATCAAAGCAGTATCTGCGCCGTTAAATACTTCCTGCCAGCGAAATCCATCTGTGGTAATCAGGAATACGTTCTTAGCCAGAACGGGTCTTTGAGAAAAGACTGAAAGAGATGCCAATAGAAATAACGCAAAAAGAGTGGTTTTCACTTTGTAGGTTTTACAAAAGAACCACTCTATTGTAAAGTGAATATTAGCTGCGTATTAAGTTAGTGTTATGCAATCGGGAAAGAAATGCGTAACCAATGATTTTTGATTGACTGCATTATTTGAATTTCAAATTCATCGAAATGATATTTGAATTCATCCCATTATTCTTTTCATAATGTCCATACCTGAGCTCCAGCATATTGAGGTGTTCTATCCCAAAGACGCCTTTTGGAGGGGTTAGTCGAATACCGGTTCCATAAAAATGGCTCGTAAAGCCAGACAGATCATAATTACTAGTAAAATAAGTATCTGTGGTTTTATGTGCCTGATAAGCTGCAAAATAATCTACGGCAGTTTGAGTATAGAATCGGTAGAATGGGGTTAGGGAAACAAACGGAGTAAACTTTATCGATGTTTCCAGGTTAAAAGTATGCGCTTTTAAACCCCAGTCATCCTGGTAGTATCGGTAATATCCTCTTAGGATGATATTATCCCCGAGAAAATAATTGGCACGAAATCCAACAGGTAACTTAAATCGTTTTCCAGGAAGATTTTCAACTTTCTCACTATTATCGGTAAAATATACTCTATGGAAAGGAAGACCCAGATAACCTTGCTGGTAAATCAGGTCAACCAAAAAAGCAAGTTGTAACCGGGTATTAACGATTTGGGAATAAGAAAATGAACTGCCAAAAGTGTTTCTGCCGGCTGTAGCATAATCCTCATGCCGAAGCGCAACACCTCCTGGTCTGAATTCCACAGGGTAAATGAGTTTAAGATTATCTAAATAGGTAAATAGTTTTGCACTAAACTCTCCATTTCTATTCTTGGTTTTTTTTGAAAAGTTGATATTCCCGCCCCATGACATATAATCAAATTCATGAGAGATAGCGCCTCCTGCACCAAAACTGGTTCCTTTTTGCTCATTCTCTACAGTCCAGTTAGCAGAAGGATAAATTCTTGTATCAGCATGTGAAGCAGAGGAGTTTGCTTTTGAGTCAATCATATCTGAGGAAGCAGAAGTATAATGATCTACGCCCAACTCAAAGTCATAGGAGTTTTTTCTTTTCTTTCTATCCCAGTTATAAAACTTGAGTTCAATCGAGTTTGAAATATCTGTCAGTTTTTCAGACCCGATACCACCGGTTACAGCAGAATTATTACCATCCTGATGATAGTAGCTGGAAACAAAATTGGCTTCTTCAAAAGTTAATGCCCTGTTTTTGTATTTGGAAGAATCCACCGTTTTACTGGTTTGTGAAAAAGCAGCCAGTAGTCCGATATATAAACCAATAATAGTTAGTGTTAGTTTTCTCATTACCTTTTTTTACTGATGAAATGATTAATTGCAGCCGCATCCGCCACCGCTTTTTCCAGCGTTGGCACCCGAAGCGCCTTCCCGATAAGATTGAAAACTAAGCTCTGTTTTTTCAACTTTTCGATTGCCTAATACCATTTCACCATCATTAATTCTGTTTTTTTGGTATTCTTTTACAGGGGAGCATGCAATCATTAGCAATGCCAGACCTGTGCTAAATAAAAATAGAACCGATTTGTAGCCGAATTTGAAATTTGATTTTCTCATAGAATTAAAATTTATAAGGGCCACACTATTCAGGATTTTGTAAAGCAGGCTGGTTGGGATTCATCGTTTTAGAAATATCATCAATAAACTCATCTATTGCCATCTTGGGATATCCCTCCCAACTCTTTAGTACTTTTCCGTCGGCAGTTAGCAAAACAGTCAATGGAAATGCCCCGGAACTATTATAGGTATCTGCGAGTTTATCATTTTGCTGTTGAAGGGGTTTCGGCAATTGGTTTTTCTTCTGACGTGGAAAATCAGCATTCACCAATACCAGATTTTTGTCTGCAAAGGTTTTGAATGCAGCACTCTCAAATACTTCGCTATGAAGTTTTATACAAGGACCACACCAATCTGACCCTGAAAAACTCAACAAAATGGCCTTATGTTCCTGCACAGCCTGCTGCTTTGCTTTTTCAAAATTGGTTTCCCAGGTATTGAAGGAGCAACAAAAAATTACCAGAATACTTGCCAAAACGATTCTCATGTGTAAAGGTTTAGGTAAAAATAATGTTCTAACGTTGATTAAAATATGAGTTTTATCACATTAACAGGGATTTAGATACCGGATTGCTGCTTTTTGAAGTTAAAGAAACCTTAATGTAGCTGAATACCTTACTTGAAATTGGCAGCTGGCTTTCGCCGCTAAGCTTTATTTTCGCTGTAAACCAACCGAACTGATGGAAAAAGCTATTGAGGCCATAGGCAAATTGTTTGAACAAATAAAGCATA
Source organism: uncultured Bacteroidota bacterium (assembly GCA_903913355.1). Taxonomy (GTDB): domain Bacteria; phylum Bacteroidota; class Bacteroidia; order Chitinophagales; family Chitinophagaceae; genus Sediminibacterium. The sequence continues at coordinate 8,205 of CAIWKU010000139.1, forward strand.
CAAAGCCTGATAGGATTGAAAAACTGCCTCAGAGCGGTAGCGACAGGATCTATTTTCGGATTTATGCAGCGGCTGAGACTTTTATTGCCACCTATAACCTTAACCAGCGGGAAACGCAAACCTTTATTTATTTTAGTCGGCATTTTAGAAATGCTTCTTTGCCCGTACCGGAAATCCTTGGGGTTAATGAAGATGATACCATTTATATACAGGAAGACCTGGGTACCGAATCATTATTGAATAAATTAGAGCAAAATGGGCATAATGAATATGTATATGGATTGTTCCAGAAAAGTCTGTTGGAAATTGCCCGACTACAGGTTTTGGGGGATGCAAACCTGAATTATGACTGGTGCCTTACGGCCAAAGAATTTGGGAAGCAGGCTATCATGAGCGACTTGCTTTATTTCAAATATTATTTCCTGGATACACTCCAGTTGCCTTATGATAAGCAGGCCATGCTCGACGATTTTGAAGCATTGGCCAGTTATCTTACCCGAACACAGTACAAGTATTTTATGTTTCGGGACTTCCAAAGCAGGAATATTATTGTTAAAGATGATCAGGTAAGTTTTATTGATTACCAGGGAGGGATGAAGGGGGCATTGCAATATGATGTTGCTTCCTTACTATGGCAGGCTAAAGCTGAATTGAGTGAGGAATGGAAAAATTCTTTGTTGAACTATTATATGGATAGTATTGATGAGCTGCTTGAAAAACCAGTAGACAGAAATACGTTTGTAAGTCAGTATAATGGCTATGTATTGATTCGTTTATTGCAGGTAATGGGCGCGTATGGATTCAGGGGTTTGTTTGAGCGGAAAGCACATTTTTTAGCAAGTATACCACTGGCTCTAAGGAACCTGAAATTTTTTATCGAACATAAAAGAATTGGTATTGTAACACCTGAATTTGATCGTGTATTAAGTCTGGTTGTAACTGATGAAATGATTGCACGTTTCGAAACCATTCAGGCATCGGAAGAAACACCCTTAGTAATTGAGGTGAACAGTTTTAGCTATAAAAAAGGAATCCCTGCCGACCCAAGTGAGAATGGTGGTGGTTTTGTATTTGATATGAGAGGTATCTTAAATCCGGGAAGATTTGATGATTACAAAACGCTGACAGGCATGGATAAATCTGTACAGGATTTCCTGGAACAGCGAACCAGAATGAATGAATACCTGAATAGCGTTTGGGACCTGATTGATATTACAGTTGCTGATTACCTGAAAAGAGGGTTCAGCCACTTAATGATCAATTTTGGTTGTACGGGAGGTCAGCATAGAAGTGTATATGCAGCAGAACAAACGGCCAGACATTTGCGGAATAAATATAAAGTGAAAGTAAAACTTAGCCATACCAATAGTGCCAATTGGTTGAGAGAAATTTAGTTTTCACTGGTATAATCTATTTTATGAAAGGAATGATACTTGCAGCAGGATTGGGGTCCAGGCTAAAGCCATGGACAGATCAGCATCCAAAAGCACTGGCTATAGTAAATGGGCAATCATTATTACAGAGAAATATTGTTTACCTGCAAAAAGCGGGCATATTTGATGTGATCGTAAATGTTCATCATTTTGCTGATCAGATTATTGATGCAATAGAAAGGAATAAGGGATGGGGATCTGCAATTACCATTTCTGATGAAACAGATGCGGTATTAGAAACGGGGGGAGGTTTACAAAAAGCAACCTGGTATTTTTCCGGGGAATCAGATTTTGTATTAATGAATGTTGATATACTCACTGACATGAACCTGTCGGCTATGATACAACAACATGTACAAAAAAAACCTTTGGCTACACTGGCAGTGAGTAAAAGAGAAACATCCCGATATTTTATATTTAATGAGCAACATATATTAACGGGTTGGTGTAATACCAACACCGGGGAAGAAAAATTAATAAGAGATAACCCAACACCTGAGTTAAAGGCATTTAGTGGTATTCATATCATTCAAACAGCGATTTTTCCGCTGATTAAACAAATCGGTAAATTTTCTATGGTAGAGGTATATCTGGATCTTGCAAAAGATCATGTGATTGATTCATTTGATCATACCGGGGCTCATTTTGTAGATGTTGGAAAACCGGAAAGTATCGAGAAAGCCGAAGCATTATTCGCATAAGTAGTGCCTCGGGTGGGAAGTTTACAATATTAAAATACGCTTCGATGAAGCAGTAAATTGTTGCGTTTCATGTTCTGTAGAAAATATATTTATTACATCAATAAAATCAGCCGCCATGTTTCAGTCTCTATCAGTTGGGGTTCGAGAGGTGGTTTTTGGAAATCAGGTTACCATTATAGCTCCCTGTAATTTGTATGAATGCAGGATTGGTGATGAAAGTTTTGTTGGCCCTTTTGTGGAAATTCAAAAAGGAGTTACCATCGGAAGCCGATGTAAAATTCAATCACATAGTTTTATCTGTGAATTGGTAACTATGGGGAATGATTGTTTTGTTGGGCATGGAGTCATGTTTGTGAATGACCTGTTTTCTAATGGAGGCCCTTCCGGTAATTCAGCCGGATGGAAGCCAACCTTTATCGGAAATCGAGTTTCTATTGGCAGCAACGCCACCATATTACCTGTTTCCATTTGTGATGATGTGGTAATAGGTGCAGGTGCTGTGGTAACAAAAAATATTACCGAACCAGGAACCTATGCCGGGAACCCCGCTAGAAAGCTGAGCAGGAAATGAATGATCTGAATAAGCAGATTACACCTTGATATAGATCTTTTTCTTATCTAAACCATATACAATCAGCCAATAAAAAATAATCGTTATAAGGGCATATAAAAGCGAACCTACCCGCAGATCAGTAGCTATATTTTTACAGATATGCTCATAGAACCAGGGAAATGCGGAAGTATATACCGGCTTACC
>CAIWKU010000140.1 GCA_903913355.1 uncultured Bacteroidota bacterium
TAGATGACCCGAATCTGCCCATTGATGAAAATTCGGTAATCGTATTAAAAGGGGTTGGCCCGGTAGGTTATCCCGGTATGCCGGAAGTAGGTAATGTAGATCTTCCAGAAAAACTGATTCGCAAAGGGGTAAAAGATATCATACGCATTTCTGATGGCAGGATGAGCGGGACTGCTTATGGCACAGTGATCCTGCATGTATCTCCTGAATCATCTGTGGGCGGAACTTTGGCCCTGGTAAAAGATGGAGATATGATTGAACTGGATGTTGAAAAAAGAAGATTACATCTTGACATAAGTGATGAGGAACTGCAAAAAAGAAAAGCAGCCTGGAAAGCACCGGAGCCAATGGCAACAAGGGGTTATGTGAAATTTTACATCGACCATGTTCAGCAGGCACACCTGGGCGCAGATCTCGATATTTTGCAAGGAGGATCCGGATCGGTTGTTACCAGGGACCTTCATTAAAATGCCGATTATGAAAAAATATTTTCTCTTATTGCTTATTCCGCTTGTATCGGCCTGCCATTCAGGTAAGCATTACAAAACCATTGGTGAAATAGAAAAACTGGATCCCTCACTTGACAGTATTCTTTCACCGGGTGCCAAACCAGAAATCATTGCAGAAGGAATGGGATGGGCAGAAGGTCCGCTATGGATGGAAGAAAATAAAATGCTTTTGTTCTCTGATGTAACCGCAGATACGATTTATCAATGGACTGAAGAAAAGGGTAAACAGGTTTATGTAACTCCTTCCGGGTATACAGATACCTTAAAAAGAGGCGGCGAAATGGGGTCCAATGGGTTAACTACCGATAATCAGGGAAACCTGCTTTTATGCCAATGCGGTAATCGGCAGATTGCAAAAATGAATGCTTCCATCACAGACCCCAAAGCCCTATATACTTCTCTTGCTAAAGACTATCATGGGAAAAAATTCAATAGTCCGAATGATCTTATCTGTAACAGCAAAGGTGAAATCTTTTTTACAGACCCGCCTTATGGATTAGAGAAAAACATGGATGACCCCAAAAAAGAAATCCCCTTTCAAGGTGTTTACAAAATAAAAAAATCGGGTGAAGTGATTTTATTAGTGGATTCTCTTACCCGACCTAATGGTATCGTGCTGCTACCTGGTGAGAAGACTTTATTGATTGCCAACTCAGACCCTGATAAACCCAATTGGTATGCATACGATTTGGGAGATAGTGATCGGCTGATCAATGGAAGAATATTTTATAGTACCGCCGGATCTGACAAACAACTAAAAGGTCTACCAGATGGAATGAAAGCAGATAAATCGGGTAACCTGTTTGCTGCCGGCCCCGGTGGCATCTGGATATTTTCTAATCAGGGTAAATTGATCGGCAAAATCATCATACCGGGAATACCAGTTTCAAATTGTGCTTTATCCGGAGATGAAAAAACATTGTATATTACTAATGATATGAATGTTCTCAGGGTAAAGATGAGGCAATAATGTTCCAAATTATGTATATAGTAACCATCTGAGATGAATAATTTCCTGGCATGAATATGTGTTAATGCGCTGATCAGATTCCGTTTGATAACAGGTATTGGTATGGTTTCAAATACAGCTCCTTACTAATTGATCTAAATTCCATTCATGAATTTTTTGGTAATCATTTTTGCCATTGCACTACAAGTCTTTCTAACCATAAAGAAAGTAAGCCCTTTTTTATCCTTGCTACTGGTAGCCATTGTTTCCGGCCTACTCCTGGGCATGCATCCCGCTGAATTATTGGGTTCTGTTGAAAAAGGAGTGGGTAGTACATTGGGTGGACTAGCCCTGATATTATGTTTGGGTGCTACGCTGGGTAAAATACTTGAAATAAGCGGGGCAGCGGAACAGGTATCTCTTACCTTGATCCGGAGTTTTGGCGAAAAGAATATTCAATGGGCCATTATGATTACCGGGTTCCTGATAGGCATACCCATTTATTACAACGCAGGCTTCGTGATATTGGTTCCGCTGGTTTTTTCCATTGCGAAAAGAACAGGGCTGCCCTTACTCTATATTGCCATTCCCATGGCAGCCGCGTTGTCAACAACCCATTGCTTTTTACCTCCTCATCCCGGGCCGGTTGTTTTAGTGAATGCATTTCATGCCAATATGGGGCAAACCCTTGTGTATGGTATCCTGATAGCGATACCTGCTGTAATTGTAGCAGGTCCTTTACTAGGGAAATTATTAAAGCCGGTACAGGTAACTGTCAATGATCTCTTTGGAGGAACCAGCCAGTCGGTAACTACACTCCCCCACCCGGTCCCCAGTTTTTTTGTAGCCCTGTTACCTGTATTCCTAATCACATTATCTGTTATTGCGAATGCCTTTCTGGATAAAGGAAATATAGTAAGGACCGTGTTATCATTTACAGGCGATTCAACGATTGCATTATTAACAGCGGTTATTGCTGCTATGTATTATTTCGGAATCAGAAAGCATAAACCAATGCCAGAAATTATGCAATGGGTGAATGAGGGAATATCAGGTATCGCCATGATATTACTAATCATTACTGCAGGAGGCGTATTTAAACAGGTGCTGATTGACAGTGGTACCGGGGCGTATATCGCCTCCTTTAGTAGTAAGTTACAATTACCTCCCTTATTATTTGCCTGGATCATTACCGCTCTTTTACGGGTAACATTGGGTTCGGCAACAGTTGCGGGTTTAACTGCTGCCGGCATTGTTGCTCCATTACTGGCAATGGGCAATATCTCTCCTGAATTAATGGTATTAGCCGTAGGTGCGGGAAGTGTATTTGGCTCGCATATTAATGACTCTGGCTTCTGGATGTTTAAGGAATTTTTTAAGCTTAGCCTTAAACAAACCTTTCTCTCCTGGACACTTATGGAAACAATTATTTCTATTTTGGGTTTAGCAGGTGTATTAATTATTCAGTTATTGATAAAACACTGAATACCTTATAATGATTTTCACCAGAGAATCCCTATCATTCGATAACAAAAAAATTCATAATCACGCTGATTGAACAAACTTAAAACAGGTCATCCATTCTTAAGATTGAATATAGGTTTGCAGGTGTGAAATCGTTTCCTGCTGATTTGAAATAGTTTCAGTAACTACATCATTAATAGAAATAATTCCGGCTAGTTTTCCATTCTCAATTACAGGCAGGTAACGGATATGTTTTTCCGATAGTAACTGCATACAGGTTTCTACTGTATCAGATTGTTTTATGGAAGGAAACTCTTTGGTCATAATTTCCCCCACGGGTGTATCACTTGAGTGGCGATTCATTAATATTACTTTCCTGGAATAATCTCTTTCTGTCATGATCCCCAGAAAGGAATCATTTTCCATTACTACAACAGAGCCAATATTCTGTTCAGACATGATTCGCAAAGCTTCCATCACGGTAGTACCTGGATTTACAGAAGTTACCTGGTTACCTTTTCTTTTTAGTATATCACTAACTTTTCTCATACGACGCAATTTTATCCATAAGTTAAACATAAAATTCGGGAATTGCAAACCCGATTTATATGACTTTACTGCTATTTCTTACTGAATTTTGTCAATAGAAAAGGAGAATATCCCTATTTTTATAGGGCAACGATTTGATTACCAACCTCTGTAAAAGAAAGAAACCCTTCAAACAAAAACTAAAAGCCGTATGAAAAAAAAACTCCTAGCCTTTACCTTATTACTGTGCATGGTATTCGCCACATTTGCACAGGATAAAAAAGCAGAACAGCCTAAAACAGGCCCGGCTAATAAATCCGCCAGTGCTGCAAAACCTGCTACTCCAGCAAAACCTGCAGCTGCACCAACAGCAGTCAGAAAAGATGGCAAACCTGATATGCGGTATAAAGCAAACAAAGAAGCGGCCAAGCCTACCGGTCCGTTGCGGAAAGATGGCAAACCCGATATGCGGTATAAAGCAAACAAAGAAGCGGCTAAACAAGAAGGTCCAAAGAAAAAAGATGGTACTCCTGATAAAAGATTCAAGGAAAATAAAGAAGGGGAGAGAAAAAAAGGATAATACCCGGTTACTCATAAAAAATGCCGTCATTATATGATGGCATTTTTTATTCGGTTACACTAAGAGAAGCTATTGTTTTTGCTGAAAGCCATCCGCTTGTCCAGGCATTCTGAAAATTAAATCCCCCGGTAATCCCATCAATATCCATCACCTCCCCTGCGAAAAACAAATTTGGTGTCATTTTACTTTGCATAGTATTGGGATCGATTTCACTTAGTTTGATTCCACCACAGGTAACAAATTCTTCTTTAAAAGTAGTTTTCCCTTTGATTCCGAATTCCTGTGTGCAAATATTTTTGATCAACCTGTTTTGCTCTTTCGCTGGCAGA
>CAIWKU010000141.1 GCA_903913355.1 uncultured Bacteroidota bacterium
ACTGGTGTAACCCATTGAGGAGGAGTATCTAATATTACAATTGTAAAATCAACGGGTGTTGGTGCAGCTGAACTTTCAAGAAATGGAAAATTTAATGAAGTTCCTACCTGCGCCTGAACATAATGGTCGTTTATAGAATATAAAGCAGACCACTCATAGGTTGGTGGAGGCGGTGGCGTTTTTATCCTCCAAATAAAGCTCTGTTGAAAAGGATTTGTGTATTGGTCGGATGTTCCATTCTGTATAAACAAAATCCCCTGATTGATATTTATCTTTTTAGGCTGATTATAAACCGTATTGTCCGTTGGGTTTATATAATTATCTGTCCAGTAAAGTAGTGGTGTTTGACTATCTAAATAAACTACCTTTATTCCTGTAATAAGATAATCTAACTGAAAGTTTAATATACTCCCTGTCGGCGCGCCTGTAAGAGCGTTATCATCTATAAAAACAGGCGTTATTCGTTGTGTAACTTCATTATATTGTAGTATAGAGTGTTTTCCTGTATCATTAAATATCATTCCATATACTGTGCGCCCCTCTTCATCTTCATAAGAGCCAATACAGGTATTATTTCCTGACGGTAAGTTGTATGGAATTGATGTTGTACCGTTTACTGTGGTAACATTAAGGTCGTTTCCATCTGTTGAAAGTATGCGGCAATTTAAAATAAATGGAAATCCATCATTTACCTCTGCTGCGTCATCTGAATTTAACGCTTTGCTAAATAATCTTTTTTGTTGTGCCGACATATTATTTACCAAGCAGGGATAGCGTGGTTCCGTTTCCTCATACTATTTATAATTTCATCACGAGTAGCGGCGCAATACCTGTGTACAGAATGTTTCCTTTCCAAATCGTAATTTAGTTTCGCTCTTTGCTTTGCCCCTTCGCTGTAATTTCTATCGGACTCCATATCCAAATAAATAATTCCCTTTTTTAGTGTTTCGATTAAAAATGGATGTACCGAATAATCTCCGTTGAATGTTTGTAAGTCTGAAATATATTCAAGCACTACACTATTTGCTATTTCGCTTGTCCCTGCTTCTGCAATACTATTTTGTGCAAAGTTTCGTGAACCTGACAATATTATTTTATTTCTATTGAAATCAAATTTATATGTTCCGTTTGGATTAACAGCAGGGCAATTAAAGTATGCTCCTATGTTTTCTCCACGCGACCAATGTTGCGAAAGAAATTCGGGCGAACCATACCACCCTGCAAAAAAAGTTCCCTCTGAATTAAATGCGTTAGGATTTTCTCTTATTGGTTTTCCGCAATCCGTCCAATATTGAGTAGTGTTTATGAAGTTATTTTTTGATAGCCCCCATAATTCTCCATTTGCACCAACAATAGAAATAGAAATATAATTTATGAAGTCGGCTGGTATATCACATTCATTATTTCTATCAATAGGTAATTGTACGGAGTTCGGCTCTGCACTTACATCAATAGCAAGTTCTACAAGTATGTTACAAGCCAACTCTCTGAAACGTGCAAATCTGTTAAGGTTTGGGTCGTTTCTTCGCAGACAATATG
>CAIWKU010000142.1 GCA_903913355.1 uncultured Bacteroidota bacterium
AAGAAATTCAGTAAGCTCATCTCTCACAGAAGGGATCCCGAACCAATCGGGGTGACGAACCTCTACAAAGAATGACATATCGGTAGGCAATGATCGTAAAAATGTAAACAATTCCTCTTTCCGTTTAGGGGTAAACAAATCACTCACCTGTACAAAAACAGGGCCCAGGTGTTTTTCAAATGCAACAATCCCACGAAGAAATTCAGTGGTAATAAATTCTTTATTCAAAAGACTTCCACGATGGGTAACTCCCTGGTACATCTTAGGACAAAACAGAAAATCTTTATCACTTGCTTTGGCTGCCCATTTGGCGATACCAGTAGCACCATATACTTTGTAATGCGTGGCATTTAATTCAATACTATTATAATGTTTCACATAATGATCGAGAAAATCCTTTTCTTTAGTTTTTGGGGGATATATTTTACCTACCCATTCCGTTCTGCCCCATTTAGCACAGCCAATATATACTTTGGGAGTGTTTACTCTTTTATCCGTTAATATTGTTTTATTAAAAGCAGGGTCAGCAGCTAATTTAAAATTGATATTGTCCAGTTCCGATTCAGGTACCCGTCCGAATTCCATAAAGTTAATTTTGGCAATTGTAAAGTTATTGGCTTATTCTTATACCCTAAACGGTAAATACTGTATATTAATGCAGAATACCTGTTATAGGTAGAAAATCGAACCGGGGCTGGGCTTCCGGCAAAAAAAATCTAATTTCTTAAAATATAGCAACACTTCGCCCGTCTACCTATTTAATGAACGAGGTGTTGACGATAGCAAATATGGCTGAAGCCCGTAAAAGTAATATTACCGAGGTTATCAATACATACAGCAAACGGCTGATGGGATTTATCCGTAAAAGGGTAACCAACGAGGCAGACGCTGAAGACATTCTGCAGGATGTATTCTATCAATTCATAGGGAATACCAAACCCATAGAACAATTAACGAGTTGGCTGTTTACTGTTACCCGAAATAAGATCATTGACCGTCAGCGAAAACACAAACCCGATTTGCTGGAAGACATGTATTCCGATGCAGACGGAGAATCAACTTTCGACTGGAAAGAGATGTTCCCGGATGATTCAAATAACCCCGAAACAGAATACTTGCGCAACCTGTTCTGGGAAGCCTTGAATGCCGCCCTTGATGAGCTGCCGGCAGCCCAGCGGGAAGTATTCATATTGAACGAGATTGAGGGGATTCCATTTAAAACCATCGCTGAACAAAGCGGTGAAACGATTAACACCTTACTCAGCCGCAAACGCTATGCAGTACTACACTTGAGAGAACGGTTACAGGTATTGCGGGATGAGCTATTAAATAATTGACAAACAATAACAAAATGAAAAAGAAATTCTGGTTTAAAAAAATCATCGGCTTTATTATCCTGGCTGTAGCCATTACTTCCCTTCTGGGTTTTATTGTGATGAGCTTATGGAATAGTGTTCTGGTAGCCGTGTTACACGTATCCATTATCAGCTTCTGGCAGGCATTGGGAATACTTATACTTAGTAAAATCCTGTTTGGCGGATTCAAAGGCAGATGGGGCGGGCATCGTGGAGGTGGCTGGAAACATGAATTGCATGAAAAATGGCATACCATGACTCCGGAAGAAAGAGAAAAAATAAAACAAGAATGGAGAAGTCGCTGTCGTGTTTGGGGAAAATCAAATACAGAACAGAATGCCGGTGCGGAATAACCTTACCGATATCACAAACGCTTATTTACCAAAACAATGTATATGGAAATACTGATCTTTAAAACCAATCTGAACCATCCGGTGCATATCAGTAAGGTTCAGCCATTTATCCAGAATATTGAAGGAGTGCAGAAATGGAATGTTGATATACAGGATTGTGATCATGTACTGAGAATTGAAGCAAGTAAAGTATCACCCAGGTCCATTGAGATCGTTATACAAAATGCAGGTTATTATTGTGAAGAGCTGACCGACTAAACATTCCGTGAAAACCATATTATATTAGAATGCCATTGAGAATTTACTTTCAATGGCATTCTTTTTTCAGTCTCTCATTATTCCTTAACCGCAATATTAATCACATATTTGGGTGGCTCGGTTTTCTGTAACTGATTTTCCTCTTTTACATTGATAATAGATACGCTTGCTGCAGGAACTTTTTTGATAACCAGCAAATAATCGGATACTGCTTTATTTCTTTGCTCCATTAGCTCTTTTATACGAAGCTGCAACCTATCCTTTCCGAAAAGTTCAACACATTTTTCTCCGGTAGATTGTAATACAGAATTCGAGTGTAGCTGCGCATTAACAAATTTCACAAATAGTGAATCTGTTATGGCAATACTATCTGTCCTTTGTTTAATAGTTGGTGTAATGGGTGAAGATGGATTAATTCCGAGGTATTTTTCCCTGGCTTCAAGCAAAGCCATGGCCTCTGCCTCATCATCCTTGTTGGTAACCTGAACCAACTCAATCTTCAGGTCTGACTTTTCAAGAGCAGCTTTAGCCAATCTGTCTAAATTTTCCTGTTGCGATGCCTGTACATCTGATTGCAGGTAATCAAAATGCATTTCTTTAAAATCCTCCTCTTTCCCACCAAACATACCTGCCAGTAACCGAAATGGAGCGGTTGCTGCTTTGATGATCAGGTTCTTGATAAGTTCCCATATCACTTTCCCCATCTTAAATTTAGGGTCATTCAGACTTCCTTTTACCGGAATATCAATATGTATATTTCCTTTTACATCCTTTAATAGTGAAACAGCCAGTTTTACCGGCAGGTTCATGGCAGTAGGAGTTTTTATTTTTTTACCCGCTGTTAATTTGACAACATCGAGTACATTTTTACTGTCAAGTATATTATTTTTTACCGTTGTCTGGTTTAGATAGGAAATTTTTCCATTCAGGAAAGGTGTGGCTACATAATATTTTGAATAGGGATTGAAATCAGTGATCAGTAGCTCCTTGAGTTGCGCGTTGATATCTATGTCTTTATAATTCTTGGGGTTCACTTTCAACACACCACTCATTTTCCCGGAAGTGTTTAATCTTGCGCTTATTTGAAAAACCAATTCCGGGTTATTGCTATTGATTCTGCTGCTGGATAAATTAAGTGAATCCAATACATATCGGAACTTATCGCCGTGTGTAAAGTCAGAAAATATACATTGTCCACCTGTAACTTTCAGGTTCCCAATTTTATAATTGTTAACATCATATTCCTTCACAATCTCCTGGATATAACCAGACATCATCAGAAAAATATTAGAATACACCACAGAAGAGGTGTCACCCGAAACAGCCAATGGCGAGGTCATGATCCGTTCATAATTAAAGCCTTTGTCATACATGGATATCCGAATAAAAGGTCTGTTCACATTGATTTCACTGAAACTATATAGGTTCTTTGCAGTATTCACTGTGTCTATCTTAATATTCATTTTCTCAACAGCAGTAAGTTTCTCGCCAGTATTATCTATCATTGAAAACTGCTCAGCTTCTAACATTCCCGAAGCAGCTATATCCGTAGGCTTATTCAGGTTTCCGCTTATTCGAATATGACTCCCCACCAAACCCTGTAAAGAATTCACTTTCATATAATCTTTTAGGTATGGATACATCCAGGCTATATTCAGTTTTTGTAAATCTGCTGTAACGGAATATTTTAATGTTTGTTTATTAAAAACCATATCGGCCGAAAATTTTCCGCCTGTAGAAAGTGCAAAATCATTGTGTATTTTATATACCGGGTCATCCCAGGCAATCAGCGGGATCGAAGTATTGAATTGAATGATAGACAGTTTAGTAAATGGGTTTGTATTACTATATGTAAACTTTGCAGAATCAACAGCAAAATTGTGTAGCCAATAATGGGCTGGTTGTGTAGCAACGGTTGTTTTTGCGGAAACGGTATCCGTAATAAATCGTTTCATCAGGTCATCATAATTAAAATGCTTTCCTTTCTGAACAATAGTAACTACAGGTTTGCTTACACGCACCGTTTCTATATCGTACTCGCCTTTCAAAAGCTTAGTAATAGCTATATTTACATATACCTCCTCGCAACTAACAAAAACAGTATTGCTTTTTGCTTCAAATATTGTTAATCCTTTACAAGTGACGCTTCCTGTAAAAATATTGATGCCCAGGCTTTTGATTGTAATTTGCCTGCCGGTAAATTTTTTGCTGTTCTTCTCGATCAGGTATTTTGTAATAGGTGAGATAAATACAGCCACCAATACCAATAATCCCAATACCGTTGCTGCAAAAATCAACCCTGCTTTCCGCCATTTCTTCATTTGCCAAACATTTTAATAAAAATAGGAATTCCAATTTACCGACGAAAATTTCCTCACAAAATACAAACCCGGAACCCGCAATGCCCAACCCGTAACTATTCATTTTTCGTCATAATCACTTATCTTTCCATGGCAACCATTTTCCCATTTTTTTGTTAGAAATCATATGAAAAAGATCATTCTCCTCAATCTCTGTCTGTATTTACTACTGTCTGTTTCTTTTGCACAAAACAAAACCATTGCCATTAAATGCGGACAGTTACTGGATATAAGGTCTGGTCAGATGCTTGTAAACCAGGTAATTATTGTAAAAGGAAATTTAGTAGAAAGCATTGTTTCTGCAGCTTCTTTCAAACAGAAAACAGATAGCCTGATTGATCTTTCCGGATATACGGTTTTGCCAGGCTTGATTGATTGTCATACACATGTTTTACTACAGGGAGATATTACCAGTGAGGATTATGATGTACAAATTCTGAAAGAATCCGTTCCTTATAGAACTATCCGGGCCGTAAGAAGTTGCCGGCAGTCATTGATGAATGGATTTACTACCATCCGCGATCTGGGAACTGAAGGGGCCGGCTATGCAGATGTTGACCTCAAAAAAGCCATCAATAATGGAGAAATGGAGGGACCGAGAATGTTTGTGTCAACCCTGGCTATTAATACAACGGGACATTATGCCATCCGGGCTTCGGAATATGCCTGGGAATTGAAAATGCCAAAAGGTTTGCAGGAAATTACCGGCGCAGATGAAGCCCGCAAAGCAGTCAGGGAACAAATAGAGCATGGGGCAGACTGGATTAAGATTTACGCAGACAGGGGCTATTATAAAACTGCAGATGGCGGATACAGAAGCTTACCCAATTTTACCGCAGAGGAAATCAATGCAATTGGTGATGAAGTTGCCCGTTCAAGAAAAAAACTAGCTGCGCATGCTGTTACCAGGGATGGGATTCTTGCCGCTATCAATGCAGGGGTTTCGAGTATTGAACATGGATTTGGTATGGACGATGAATGCATTCGCCAAATGGTGACCAAAAATGTATACTGGTGTCCAACCATTTATGTAAACGCATTTGTGGCGGAGGGCAGAGCCAATGCGGGTAGTCCGATCAATAAATATTTTGCCCAATCAGAACCAGAATTATTCAAAAAAGCAGTCAATGCCGGTGTAAAAATTGCTTATGGTACAGATATTGGCGGCTATGACTGGAAAGAACCCCAAGCCAAAGATTTTGAATACATGGTTCAATATGGTCTTTCTCCCATTCAGGCCATACAAACTGCCACGATTAACGCGGCAGATTTATTGGGTCAGACAGATAAGATCGGAGAAATCAAGCCCGGTTCTTTTGCAGATATCATTGCGGTAAAAGGCGACCCCACCAAAGAAATCAAATTACTCGAAGATGTAAAATGGGTAATGAAAAACGGGAAATTGAGCAAAAACATACAATAAATTTTTAGCATATTTACTTGTATAGTGTGAAGGTGTCAAGACAAAATTTTGTCATATTCGAAGGCTATTCGGGGCTAGAAACTGCTTAAACCACTTATTTAAAGGGGTTTGAAAAAAAAACTTTCAAATTTCTACTGTACCCCTAATTTTGCGCAATCCTAAGCAGAAATGAACCCTACCCTTAACTCCAACGAATCAATACGCTCTCAGAAAAAAAAGATCATTGTTTTAGGCAGTGGCCCAAACCGAATTGGTCAAGGTATTGAATTTGATTATTGCTGTGTACATGGCTTATTGGCCATTAAAGAATGTGGTTACGAAGCCATCATGGTTAACTGTAATCCAGAGACTGTTTCTACCGATTTTGATATTGCCGATAAACTCTATTTCGAACCCGTTTTCTGGGAACATCTTTGGGAAATTATTGAACTGGAACAGCCGGAAGGAGTGATTGTACAGTTAGGTGGACAAACCGCATTGAAACTGGCAAAAAGATTACATGAAAAAGGGATCAAAATAATAGGCACTTCTTTTGACAGTATGGATATTGCCGAAGATCGTGGCCGTTTTAGCGATCTGCTGAAAGACCTGTCTATTCCTTACCCTGAATATGGAACTGCCCATAGTGCCGAAGAAGCCATTGAAGTTGCCAATAAAGTGGGATACCCGGTACTGGTAAGGCCGAGTTATGTGCTTGGTGGACAAAGAATGCGAATTGTAATCAATGATGAGGATGTTGAGAAAGCAGTGATCAGTCTCTTGAAACATCTTCCCGGAAATAAGATATTAATCGATCATTTTCTTGATCGCTGTCAGGAAGCAGAAGTAGATGCGATTTTTGATGGTGAGAATTTCCATATCATGGGCGTGATGGAGCATATTGAGCCCGCAGGTATTCATAGTGGTGATAGTAATGCTGTTTTACCTGCTTTCAATCTTACGCCATTGATTGTTGAAACCATGGAACATTATTCTGAAAAAATTGCCCGCTCTCTCAATATTAAAGGGTTGATTAATATACAGTTTGCCATAAAAAATGATAAAGTGTTTGTGATTGAAGCCAACCCAAGGGCTTCCAGAACCACCCCATTCATTGCCAAAGCCTACCAGATTCCTTATCTGAATATCGCTACTAAGATAATGCTGGGTGCAGCGAAACTTACTGATTTTACCATGGAGAAAAAGCTGGAAGGTTATGCCATTAAGGAGCCAGTATTTAGCTTTAATAAATTTCCGGGAGTAAATAAAGAGTTAGGACCAGAAATGAAAAGCACCGGCGAATCCATTCGTTTTATCAAAGACCTGAGAGATCCTTATTTCCGTACTCTGTATAAGGAAAGAAGCATGAATCTTAGCAAATAGCAATATCTACCCCGTATTTATACCTGATTTCAATACCTGAAAGAAAATCGTTTTGATTTTTGATTAGGTTTAGGCATGAGGCAATTTGGTAAACCATTCTGGAAGCCCATCCCTTTTATTCGTTTAATAATACCCATGGGAATCGGGATTATTATCGGGTTCTATTTCACGCCGAAAATTAGTATAGTATATACATACCTTGTTTCAACTGTTTCATTTCTTATTATTTTCCATCGACTACCCATTTCAAAAAAATACTCGATCCGATGGATCGAAGGTATACTGATAAATGGTATATTTTTCTGTTTGGGTATAGTACTGATTTATACAAAAGATCCGAGGGAGGCAAGAAACTGGATCGGGAATTATTTATCTGCTACTACTAAACCGATTATTAAACTTAGTATACTAGAACCACTTTTAGAAAAAGACAAATCATATAAAACAACCGCCAGCGCGAATGCAATTTTTCTGAAAGATAGATGGGTTCCAATATCAGGCACCCTGATCGTATATTTTGCTAAGGACAGTCAGGCCAGAAAATTGTATTTTGGATCATCCTTGCTGGTACAAATACCTATTCAACCCATTAAAAATATGGGGAACCCGGGGGGATTCGATTACCAACAATATTGTGCCTTTCAGGGTATCTATCACCAGATATACCTGAAGAAGGAGAACTACCAGCTACTTGCCGAAAATGCCGGGAATCGATTTATGCATGCTTTATTTACAGCAAAAGAATATGCATTATCCATTCTCACAAAATATATACCTGGCAAAAAAGAAGCGGGCGTGGCAGAAGCTTTGCTCATCGGTTACAGAGTTGATTTGGATAAAGACCTGGTACAATCCTATAGCAATACGGGTGTGGTGCATATCATCGCAATTAGTGGCTTGCATCTGGGTATGATCTATGGCTTATTATTGCTTTTGTTAAAGCCATTGAGACAGAAAAAATATATTCATTGGGTAAAGCCTCTGTTATTATTATCCGTTTTATGGGGATTTAGTTTGCTTACGGGCGCTTCTGCCTCAATACTTCGGTCTGCAGTTATGTTTTCATTTATTATTGCCGGAGAAAGTTTACATCGAAGAACCAATATATACAATACGCTTGCTGCTTCCGCTTTCTGTCTACTGGTATTCAATCCCTATTTATTATGGGATACCGGATTTCTGTTATCCTATACAGCTGTGCTGAGTATTCTTGTATTCATGAAACCCATCTATCAATGTTTCTATTTGAAAAACAAAATATTGAATCATATCTGGCAGTTAAATGCAGTAACTCTTTCTGCTCAGATATTGACCTTGCCATTGATTCTTTTTTATTTTCACCAGTTTCCAAATTTTTTCCTCTTAGCTAATTTCATCGCTGTACCCTTATCGGGTTTAATATTATATGGTGAACTGCTATTACTTGTTTTCGCAAAGATTCCTTTGCTGAATGAGTCAATAGGCAAAATAGATTCCTTCCTGATTAAGCAAATGAATGGATATATTGAAAGAACCGGAAAACTTCCTTTTGCCGTAACAGATACCATTCCCTTTTCAGTTATGGAATCTATTCTTTTGTATGGGTTTCTATTTTCGCTTGCCTATTGGTTTTTCCAAAAAAATCAGCGGGCATTTCTTATATCACTGGGATGTTTTCTGCTCATTTCCGGGTACAGATTTGTTTCCTGGATAAGAACCCACCAACAGACTAAATTGATTGTTTATAATATCCCCAGACATTCTGTAATGGATATTATACAGGGTAACCGATTTCAAAGCATAGGCGACAGTGAAGGTATACAGCACTTCCATGTAAAAGCTGCCCGAAAAGAGATGGGACTGCTGCCGGGAAAATCTTTTGCACATCTGGCAGTGTCTGCAAACCTGATTGCCAGTGCACATACCTCTGTTTTAGTTATAAACAGTTCCAACTTACCCAAAATCTCCGATCAGCCACTGCCAGTAGATATCATCGTAATCTCTAATAACCCAAATTTGGAGATGGAACAGATAGCTCACCGCTTTACCTGCAGGCAAATTGTGTTCGATAGTAGCAATCCATTGTGGAAAATACGGGAATGGAAAAAACAAGCCGACAGCCTACATTTGCGCCACCATGCTACCTTGGAGCAGGGAGCATATATAGTGTCACTTTAATAAGCATTCATTCCTGATTATATATAAAAGACCCGGATTCATGATCAGGGTCGGCTTAAAGCGATAAAAAATGCAAAAAAAAATTAAATCCGCCCTTATTTCCGTTTTCTATAAGGATGGTCTCGAGCCAATTGCCAAACAATTGCAAAAACTGAGTATTACCATTTATTCTACAGGAGGAACCCAGAAATTTTTAGAAGACCTTGGCATTACTTGTGTGCCGGTTGAATCACTTACGACCTATCCTTCTATACTGGGTGGCCGAGTAAAGACACTACATCCTGCAGTTTTTGGTGGAATACTGGGTAGAAGATATGAAGCCCAGGACCTGGAAGAGATGAAACAATACCATATCCCTGAAATTGACCTGGTAATTGTTGACCTATACCCTTTTGAAGAAACCCTGCGCAATACCACTGAAGAGAAAGCCATTATAGAAAAAATAGATATCGGCGGGCCCTCGATGATACGAGCCGCTGCTAAAAATTTCCGTGATCTGACGGTTATTGCTGCCAAAGAAGATTATGCTTCGTTAGAAGAATTATTGATCAGCCAGCAGGGAGAAACCAGTATCGAACAAAGAAAAGCATTTGCAGCAAAAGCTTTTGAAGTAGTGATGCGCTATGATATTGCCATCAGCAACTATTTCAACCCCGGTCTTTCACAGACTTTACGGTATGGAGAAAATCCGCACCAGAAAGCTGTATTTCATGGAAACCTGGCTGAATTATTTACTCAGCTTAATGGCAAAGAACTTTCTTACAATAACCTGGTAGATGTGGATGCGGCTGTTCAGCTGATTGCTGATTTCACCCTTTCAGAGTCTGAAAAAACAGATGATTGGGCTAGTGTTTTTGCCATTATCAAGCACACGAATGTTTGCGGAATAGCATCCAGACCTACTGTAAAAGAAAGTTGGGATAGTGCCCTGGCCGGTGATCCGGAAAGCGCATTTGGCGGTGTATTGGTTTGTAACCAGTCAATCAACAAAGAAACCGCAGAAGCGATTAATGAAATATTTTTTGAAGTATTGATTGCACCTGCTTTTGACGCAGATGCGCTGGAAATATTAAAAAGCAAAAAGAACCGGATTCTTTTACAATTTCTGCCGGGGAAAATTTCATTAAAATCTCCATCCAAATCTCTGTTAAATGGAACTCTCGAGCAGGATAGTGATGAAGGCAATTTCAGCAAATGGGAGGAAGTAGGTGGCAGAGAAACCACCGAATCAGAAAAAGAAGAATTACGATTTGCCAATATTATCTGCAAACATTTAAAAAGCAATGCGATTGCCTTGGTAAAAAATAAACAGCTGGTTGGTAAAGGCTGTGGACAAACCAGCAGGATCGACGCGTTAAGACAATCCATCGAAAAGGCCAATCAGTTTCATTTTAATTTAAAAAATGCTGTACTGGCTTCCGATGCGTTCTTTCCATTTAATGATTGCGTTCAGATAGCGCATGCGGCAGGTATTGAAGCATTCATACAACCTGGTGGCTCTGTACGGGATAAAGACAGTATTGAATATTGCAAAGAACATAATTTGGCGATGGTAATGACGGGTATGCGTCATTTCAGACATTAATCAGTTATTTAGTAAATGAAACAGTCAGATTGACAACTAAACAAAAAGCCTATTTTGCTTTAGCAGGTACCAGTATATTATGGGGTACCACCTGGGTGGCCAGCAGGATTGCTGTGCAAAAAGCCCCTGGCTTGCAGATCGCTGCTATCAGACAATTGATCGCAGGTACTTTACTGGTGTCATTTTTTCTTGTAAGAGGTCAAAAAATACCCAATCGAAAACAGTTTGTATGGTTATTACTCATGTCTCTGCTCATGTTTGTGTCTTCAAATGGATTGGCAACCATCAGTGTTAAATATATCCCCAGCGGACTAAGCGCCTTGATTGCTGCACTTTATCCACTTTGCGTAGTGATTATTGAAATGGTATTTTTTAAAAATAATAAAATCACTTTATTTACCATTCTGGGCTTATTATTGGGTATTGGGGGGATTGCCATTGTTTTTTATGATAATGCTTTTCATGCACACCCGAATGGATATGGAATGGGTATTCTGACATCCGTTATCTCTATGATTACCTGGAGCATTGCAACCGTTTTTATTGCAAGGAAAAAGATGGATATGAATCCCTACAATGCTACCGGCTGGGAAATGTTGATTGGCTCCATTATCCTAATTTCATTTATTGGGATCAGTGGCGATCATATCCCTTTATCTAAGATACAGCCAGAAGCATGGGCCGCTATCGCATACCTGGTAACAGCCGGTTCTGTTATCGCATTTGCCGCCTTTATTTATACCATGAAGCACCTGCCTCCTGCCATTGCTGCATTATATGCTTACTTAAACCCGATTGTAGCGATTATTGTAGGCTCTATCATTGTTGGAGAGAAACTGACTGTAGTTATTCTGGTAGGTTCTTTGATTACACTTGTCGGAGTGTATATCGTAAATCAGAGTCTAAAAAAACAAAGAGATTATTTTCAGATAGATGCAGATGCTGTATGATTTTTTAAATGATTGGCTAAAAATAATTCATACCTGTTTCTCCACTCGATCCATTCATCCTGCTCTGTTAAAAAATGATTATGATATATAGTAATCAATTCGCCACCAACCGAGCGTGCCTTTTCATAATATTCACTTAACTCTTCCCAAGCCTGCTCTGCGCTTTCTCTTTGCTGAAAGCTGGCTGTGGCATCCATAAAACAGAAAGGATGAATAACAAGCGATGTATGGGTTTCAGTAGTAAGGTCATACCAAGAAAATGGCAATGCATAAGAAGCCCTGAAACCATTGCTATCACTATATCCCATTGAGTAATCATCTGTGATGCCCGCATTTATTAAAGAGCGATAAGTATCTGGAAATTTCATTCTTATATAATGCTGACGGGAGTGTGTCACTTTGCCAGCACCTGCTTTTAGAAGGAAGCTTATCTCCTTTTTAATTATCTCAGTATCATCCCCGGCTTGAAGAGACGGATGGATGCCTACTGTATATTTTTCATGATGCCGCTTTATTAAATGGCACATAGCTTTGGTTCGTGGAGCAATATTTTTATCTTTTCCTTTCCTTTTTTCTGCTAACAGAAAAAAATAAATAGGATCTAACTGATACTCTTTATGCAATTCGTCTAACCAATCATAAACATCAAACGGGTCTTTTTTCCTTCCGCTATACACTCCGGCTCTTTCCGAAACAGCTTCAAATTTTCCCAATAATAAATCACGATAAAATCCGAATACATTTCTATACAGTGGGTGATACAGGTAACTATAGGCTATATCAATATCATAGGTTGGAATAAACCGAAAATTGGTCACCCGCAATTTGAAAGATGGAAATTTTTTGGTCAGCAGGTTCCCCAGTTCAGCAACCCATTGGTTTACTAAAGGAGTATCTAAAAAGCCTTTTTTGTATGCAAGACTGTTTGCGTAATCATACCGACCGTATTCATCGGGTGTATACGGCAGATATTCTTCATATCGGGTTATCAGGTAAAAAGATGCGGAAAATATATCGAACGGAATATCTCCATGGGTTTCAAAGAATACTTTTTTGTCTTTCCACCATATACAGTTTATCTGCTGCTCCTGTATACCTGTTTCATTTAATAAACCAACCGGTTGTATCCGGAATTCGTTTTCTGTAATGCTTTCGTCAGAGTAGTTAATCCGTTCGCCATCGTGTTGTATAAAAATTTCTTTCTCTGATGTAAGGGAAACATTTTCACCAAATAGTGTAGTAATAAT
>CAIWKU010000143.1 GCA_903913355.1 uncultured Bacteroidota bacterium
ATGTGCATTTTGTGCCATCCAAATCCAAACCAGTTCATCCCGGTTTTCCGTTAGGCGATTAATCAGGTTATGTACGGTTAGTTTATCATCAACCAAATTCAATTGCTCGGTATAAGCAGAATATTCCAGCACTTGTTTCCACCAATCCCTTCTTTGCTGATAGCCTTCTGTTTCATAGATATCCAATAAGGGCCCTACTGCAAAATCATCCTTGATTTCTAAAATATCTCCCTGCATGGTTTCATCCAGTTCTATGGCTTTTGTGAGAACTTCTACATTGGGTTGTTCAAAAACTATATGAATCATGGGTAATTAACAATTAAGAATTAATAATTTTTTGTGGCCTGTTATTTTGATTGCTATTGTATTGTATTGTTTAGCTTTCAATCAGGTCGAGTTCTACTTTGAGGTTATTGATAATGAATTCCTGTCTTTCCATGGTGTTTTTGCCCATATAATATTCTAACAGATTTTGGATATGGTCGCCTTGTTCCAGGATCACTGGTTGCAGGCGTATATCTCTTCCGATAAACCTTCCGAATTCTTCGGGGGAGATCTCTCCCAATCCTTTGAAACGGGTAATCTCTGGTTTATTACCGATCTTTTTTACAGCCGCCTGTTTTTCTGTTTCATCATAACAGTAAATGGTTTCCTGTTTGTTTCTTACACGGAACAAGGGGGTTTCTAAAATATATACATGGCCTCTTTTTACCAGGTCTGGGAAAAACTGCAAAAAGAATGTCATCATCAATAACCGGATATGCATACCATCCACATCCGCATCTGTGGCTATTACTACATTATTATAGCGTAGTCCTTCCAGTCCGTCTTCGATATTTAATGCATGTTGCAAAAGATTAAACTCTTCATTCTCATACACCACTTTTTTAGTCAGTCCAAAAGAATTCAGGGGTTTACCTCGTAAACTGAAGACTGCCTGCGAATCTACATTTCTGGATTTTGTGATACTTCCACTGGCACTGTCACCTTCCGTAATAAAAATGGTTGCGCTGTTTTGCAAAGCAATAAATTCTTCTTTATTTTTTGCAGGTAACTCATCATTCAGGTGTACCCGGCAATCGCGCAATTTTTTATTATGCAGATTGGCTTTTTTTGCACGCTCATTAGCCAATTTCTTGATACCGGCGAGTTCTTTTCTTTCGCGCTCATTTTGTTCAATCCGTTTCTTTAATGCATCAGCTACAGTTGGGTTGCGATGCAGAAAATTATCCAGTTCTTTTGCCAGAAAATCCTGCACAAAATTTTTCATGCTGGGTCCGCCCTCATATACATTCTGCGATCCCAATTTTGTTTTGGTCTGACTTTCAAATACCGGCTCCTGCACCCTTACAGAAACTGCAGCCACAATACTCGTGCGGATATCTGATGCTTCATAATCTTTCTTGAAAAAATCGCGAATCACTTTCACATACGCTTCTCTGAATGCCTGCTGGTGAGTACCGCCCTGGGTAGTGTACTGTCCGTTTACAAATGAAAATATATCCTCTCCATAATCATTGTTATGAGATAAAGCCACTTCAATATCCTCTCCTTTCAAATGAATGATCGGATATCGGAGTTCATCAGGGTTTGTTTTTCGTTGAAGCAGATCCAGCAAACCATTCTTACTCACATATTTTTTACCATTGAAATGCATGGCCAGACCGGCATTCAGGTAACAATAATTCCAGAGCTGGTTATCCAGGTATTCATGTATGTAATGAAAGTTCCGGAATATGGTATCATCCGGTGTAAATACGACAAGAGTACCATTGGGCTCATCGGTTTTCAATTCCTTATGTTCTTTTACCAAAAACCCTTTTTCAAATTCAGCTGTTTTCTCCTTTCCATCCCGAAAAGCAGTTACTTTAAAAAACTGACTCAGGGCATTCACGGCTTTGGTACCCACACCGTTTAGTCCCACGCTTTTCTGAAACGCCTTACTATCATATTTTGCCCCGGTATTGATCTTACTCACCACATCCACCACTTTTCCAAGCGGGATACCGCGCCCATAATCGCGAACCGTTACTGTTTTTCCTTCAATACTCAATTCCACCTGTTTCCCATACCCCATGGTGTATTCGTCAATACAGTTGTCGATTACTTCCTTAATCAATACATAAATACCATCATCAGGGGCTGAGCCATCGCCTAGTTTACCGATATACATACCCGGACGAAGCCGGATATGTTCCTTCCAATCGAGGGATTTGATCGATTCTTCGTTGTATTCATATACATTCTTCTCACTTGCCATTTCCGGATCCTTATTTTAGTCTGTTTTACATATCCTCCCGTTACAGGCATAACAATTAATTACCTGTTGAAGGGTTTAGAGGGCTACAAATCTAAACACCTCACAGACTACCCCAATTTTACTTTTCTACAAATGGCTTTTAAATGTGGATAAACAAGCCAAAAACCTGAATTGCTTACACAATTCCCTGATACTGAACCTATTTTTGAACTATCAACAAATGGAATACAAATATTGAAACCCGTCTGGATGCTATCACCCGGATTGCAGAAGATAAGCTGGCCGAGAATGACCGGTTCCGGCTATTTCTGGCAGAAAGGAATAGTAGCCAGATTGATCAATGGGTAAATAAACTGGATCAGGAAATTACCCCGGTGATAGATTGTACGGTATGTGGTAACTGTTGTAAAAGTCTGATGATTGTTGTATCAGACGAAGAAGCCACCCTTCTTGCGGATCATTTACAACAGGAAAGGGAGAATTTTGACGAACAATACCTCGAAAAAGGAAGCAATGGAATGATGCTGATTAACCAGATTCCCTGTCATTTTCTGTCAGATAATAAATGCACGGTATATGATTTCCGATTTGCGGGATGCAGAGAATTCCCGGCCCTGCATATCCCGGATTTCAAAAACAGGCTGTTTACCATATTTATGCATTATGACAGATGTCCCATTATTTTTAATGTAGTGGAAAAGCTAAAATTGGCAATGGGTTTTGAAACGGATGGATCAGAATAGGATAGTATCTTTAATCTATGGCAGTCTTATTTGGCATTGATCGCATTTTATTGAGTTCACCTGAATGGAAAACAAAGCGGCTGGGATTGGTAACCAATCATGCAGCTACCACCAATGATCTGGTGCCTTCTCGAAAAGCTTTATTACAACAGGGTTTTCAACTGGTGAAATTATTTTCTCCGGAACATGGATTGGATGTGCAGGGAGCGGATGGACATGAAATGAAAGATGGAACAGATCCATTGACCAGCCTGCCTATTATCAGTTTATATAGCCATAAACTGGCACCGGCAGAAGAAGACCTGGCAGATCTTGATCTGCTTTTATTTGATATACCCGATGTGGGTAGTCGGTTTTATACCTATTTATGGACATTGACACATGTGATGGAAGCCTGTGCCAGGTTTTCAAAGAAACTGGTGATACTGGATCGCCCCAATCCCATTTCAGGCAATTTTGACCTGGTAGAAGGGCCGATGCTGGATGAATTAGAAGCTTCCTTTATCGGCCGATGGTCTATTCCGATAAGACATAGCTGTACTTTGGGTGAACTGGCACTTTATTTTAACCATACTAAAAATATCCATTGTGCATTGGAACTGATATCCTGTGAAGGTTGGACTCGCAATAGCTTTCAACCTGATTGGGGAGTTCGATTTGTGGCCACTTCACCAGCTATCCAAAGTTTTGAAAGCATGTTACTTTATCCGGGAATGTGTTTATTGGAAGCCACCAATATCAGTGAAGGAAGGGGTACTGACCAGGCATTTTGTTTGGCAGGCGCTCCCTGGATAAAAGCGGATCAGATAGCCGGTATTTTTCATGATATGGGACTGGATGAAATTGAGGCCGAACCTATCACATTTACACCAACAGACAGCAAATACAAAGGACAATTATGCGGGGGCATCAAACTGAGTCTGCGCGAGCCAGAATATTTTCAACCGGTATTTTTTGGGATGTTATTAATCAAGTTGATTCAAACATGCTATCCTGCAAATTTTGAATGGGCACCCTATCCTACCCTGGTAAATCCAACAGGCAAACAACACTTAAACAAATTATTGGGAATAACGGGTAGTGAAGAATTATTTACATTACCTCTTCCAAAATTTATTGCGGCAGTCACCAAATTAACCAAGTGTGTTGAATGGAAAGATAGTATGCAGGAATATCTATTATATTGAAGTTGAGTATAAGTGAATATAGAAATTAAGTCAGTTAAATATTGACTCCTTTCTTTGCGCTCCTTGCGGTTCATTGCCTGCCCTAATATGCCGTTCAGGCGGGCGTTCTTTGCGTTCCAGTTTTTAAAGGTATTTATAGTATTATTGATCATGAATTGTAATTCTCTTATAGCCACGAAATCTAAAATTTATCTTTTATGCCATTTCATAAAATCAATCTGGTACTCATCTGTACATTCCTTTTTATACAGGTTCAGTCACAGCAGCCAACGATCAAATTGCTCGAGTCTGGAAAAAGAGTAAGCATCCGAGGATTAAGTGTGGTTAACGATAATGCCATCTGGGCAAGCGGCAGCAATGGATCAGTAGCGATTTCAACAAATGGAGGTAATACTTTTACCTGGATCACTATTCCGGGATATGAAAAAAGAGATTTCAGGGATATTGAGGCTTTTGATGAAAATACAGCCATTATCATGGCAGTAGATGAACCGGCTATTATGCTAAAAACGATAGATGGCGGAAAGAACTGGAAGAAAGTATTTGAAGACAATACAAAAGGCATGTTTCTGGATGCGATGGATTTTGCCGATGCAAAACATGGAATGGTAATCGGTGATCCGATAGGCGATGAAATCTATGGAGCCAGTACAAAAGACGGAGGTGAAACCTGGGAAAAATGGAAGAACCCGATAAAAGTTAAAGAAACAGGAGAAGCATTTTTTGCCTCAAGCGGAACCAATCTGGTTCATTCAAAACAGGGCTTATTTTTTGTTTCTGGTGGTAGACAGTCCAATCTTTATCAATTGGGGGTTGGTATCATGGAACCCATCCCGGTTCTAAAAGGAGGCAGTTCCACAGCCACCCTGATCTCAACCGTCACCAAGCGTCTCACCTTGGATGGCATCATGCTGCTAGCATCTAAATGACTCCAACTTTAAAGAGTCTATCTGAGCTTTGCTTTGGGCCAAC
>CAIWKU010000144.1 GCA_903913355.1 uncultured Bacteroidota bacterium
CGAGACTTTGATCCAACATTAATAGATCTGCTTTGTTAAATTTGCCCTCTATGTCAAAATCAAAGTCAATGTCTACGTCAAAGTCAACGTCATAGTTATAGTAGGAGAAACGTCGTCGGTAAGTCTTAAAAATATCTTAAAGGAATCATAAAAATCATGGAAAAAATTCGAAAAACTCGTAAAGAAATTCAAGATGCATATTACAACCGTAACAAGAAAAGATTAAAAGATCAGAGAGAAATCCAAAAAAGTCGTGATAGAATCACATACTTAAAGTTCGTATATTCACTCTTTAACAAACAAGCTGCAAGTTTTAGCATTACGGATATCAGACAGGATGATGATTGTTTGGATACCTGGTTTTCGAGTTGGCTATGGCCATTTGAGGTTTTCAAAGGCTTATCCGATCCGGGAAATGCGGAAGTCAGCTATTATTATCCAACCAATACTTTGGTAACGGCACCCGAGATCATATTTTTCTGGGTAGCCAGAATGATTATGGCGGGTTATGAGTACATGGGTAAAAAGCCATTTAAAGATGTTTATTTTACCGGGATCGTAAGAGATAAGCAGGGGAAGAAAATGAGCAAGAGTCTCGGAAATTCCCCTGATCTGCTGGGGCTGATAGACCAATATGGAGCCGATGCCGTTCGCTTTGGTATTATGATTGCATCACCTGCCGGTAATGATATTTTATTTGATGAATCTGCATTGGAGCAGGGGCGGAATTTTAACAATAAACTCTGGAATGCCCTTAAGTTGGTGAAAATGTGGGAAGCCCGTCAATCAACTGAAGCCATTCCGGAACTGCCCAATTCTGCTCACGATTTTGCTTTGAACTGGTTTGAGCACCGGCTTAACCAGGTTAGGACAGAAGTGGATAGCATGATGAATCAATTCCGTTTAAGTGAAGCATTAAAAACCATTTATTCACTGATATGGGATGATTTCTGTAGTTGGTACCTGGAATGGGTGAAACCGGGTTTTGAACAACCGGTTAACCAGGCAGTATATGAAAAAACAGTAGTTTATTTCGAAGAATTGATGCTATTACTGCATCCTTTTATGCCGTTTATTACCGAAGAGATTTATCATTTATTAGGGGATAAAAAAGATGATCTCTGTGTAAAACAGTCAGCACCACTAAAGAACTATTCGAAAGAAATATTGGATGCCGGGGAATTACTGAAAAAAATCATCTCTGCATTACGCGATGCACGAAATAAAAACCAGTTAAAGCCCAAAGACCCGATCAAATTACATATTGAAACAGACAGGGTAAGCGAATACATTGCCATTGAAAATATTCTGGCAAAACAAGTGAACATAGAAAGCATTCAGTATACGAAGCAAACCGTTCCCAATTCGATCGTAGTAGCGCTTGAAAAAGATAAATTCTTTATTGAGACAGAACAAAAACTGGATGCCGAAACTTTACAGGCAGAATTACAAAAAGACCTTTTGCATCAGGTAAAATTTCTTGAATCCGTACAGAAAAAGCTGAATAATGAACGCTTTATTCAAAATGCAAAACCAGAGGTCATTGAACTGGAGAGAAAAAAAATGGCAGATGCCGAAGCCCGGATTTCCACCATTCAGGAAAGCCTGGCAAATCTAAACTAAGGGGTTACCCATAAATAATCATCATGAAGCTATCGAAAACCGGTGTATTCTTTTTATTAGTGCTGAGTTTTACTTGTATTGCTACTTCTTCAAAAGCACAAGCTGGCTGGGAAGTTGATTTTGTAAGAAATGCAAATCCTGCCAATCCGAATAATTTTGTTTTCAAATCACTATCCTCAACAGATTATGTTTTATCTGCCGGCATCCCACTGGGCATATTTGCCGTTTCTTATTTTCAACATAAAACAGAAGGTGAAATCAATGGTGTGGAAATGCTTGCCGGTTTGGGTATCACGACAGTAGCCACGGAACTGCTCAAATCAGTGATAAAACGTCCCCGCCCCTATACAACGTATAGCGGAATTTATCCCGATGCAATAGACAATGGCTATTCATTCCCTTCAGCACACACTTCTATTGCATTTTCTTCCGCTACATCATTGGCACTGATTTATCATAAATGGTATATCACGGTTCCTGCTTATGTATGGGCAACA
Organism: uncultured Bacteroidota bacterium; assembly: GCA_903913355.1. Lineage (GTDB taxonomy): Bacteria > Bacteroidota > Bacteroidia > Chitinophagales > Chitinophagaceae > Sediminibacterium. The sequence continues at coordinate 2,121 of CAIWKU010000144.1, forward strand.
GGTGTGGGGTATTCAAGAATTTATCTTGGACAGCATTACCCATCCGATGTAATGGCCGGGGCCCTTACAGGAGCTGCCAGTGCCTATGCCAGTCACTGGCTTAATAAAAAATTCTTTTTCAGAAAGAAAAAATAAGTGCATGCATCCAACACTGATCATACGGGAAGCCATTGCTGAAGATATTCCTCTGATAAGATCTATCGCAGAAGCTACCTGGCCATCTGCCTATAGTCATATCATTTCTCAGGAACAATTAGATTTTATGCTTGACTGGATGTATAGCGACACATCACTGCTTGAGCAGATGAATACCGGAGATTATTTTTTTCTAGCGGAATACGATGGAGAACCCATTGGATTTGCCTCAGTAAAAAACGGTAGAGAAGGTATCAGCAAGCTGAATAAGCTATACGTATTACCCACCATACAGAAAACAGGTGCAGGAAAAGCATTGTTACATAAAGTAATCAGTTACGCAAAAGAACATACATCTACCCGTCTTCAATTGCAGGTAAACCGGAATAATACTGCCAAAGGTTTTTATGAAAAAAACGGTTTCACCGTTATCAAAGAAGCCGATTTCCCTATTGGCAATGGCTATTTCATGAATGACTTTATCATGGAACTTATTATCGATTAATTTTTTGTTTAGCAAACCCTTTTAGACCGACAAAAAAATTAATTGTTAATTGTTAACGTGTTGTGGTATTAGATTAGTTAGTATGGTAATTTTTAAAATAAAAATTATCAATATAGACTGCCATATAATTATTTTCATTCTTTCTTTGACTGCCGCCAGAACGATCTGGTCGGGAAGGCAAAGAAACTTGGATTGAATTGTACTAGTGCTTTTCTGAGGATGGCATATAAATTGCTGAAAGTAAATACGCAGTGTAAAATATTTTTCTTCCATTTCTTTAGAAAATTTCTGATTTTTTGTATTTTTCTATACCCCTCCTATACCCTTAGACTAAATTCTAAGGCGCTGCTGTACAGGTTGAAAAGACCTTATTTCAACAAAAAAAACGAAGGATGAACGAAGGATGAACGAAAGATCAACGCAGGAACATCGAAACAAGCACAGAATTACAACGAAGGATGATTAGCGTTGCAACGAAGGATGATCAGTGTTACATGACTGTTATATCACTATCACATAACGGTTATAGGCTAATTAAAAGAACCCAGATCTGTACAATATGTATCATATAGGAAATGGCAACTCCTGAATTTTTATTTAGTAACTACCGTATTTAGCTATTTAAAAATAGTTTAC
>CAIWKU010000145.1 GCA_903913355.1 uncultured Bacteroidota bacterium
CATTGCAGGAACCCGAAACGGGTGTTATACTGAATGTGGCTGTTTGAGATTGATTGGTTGGATTGGTAAACAAGCCAGTGATGATTTCGGAATTAACTCCACCCTGTACGCCTGATAAACCTCCAGTTACGGAAGGGGTGCTCCAACTATATAAAGTGCTATAAGGAATACCTATGTTTGAGCCATTAGATGGACTGAGGCTGAATGCTTCTCCACTGCAAATAATAGAACTCATAGCAGTGATCGAAGCTGTTGGGTTTACACTGACAGTTAATGTGAAAACTGTTCCTGTACAATTTCCTGAAACAGGAGTTATCAAGTATGTGGCAGTTTGGGTAGTTGTAGTAGAATTGATCAGAAAGCCAGAAATGATAGCAGAATTAGTAACGCTATCTCCATTAGTTAAAGTGCCAGATACAGCAGGAGCAGCCCAACTGTATAGAGTACCTGCCGGAATAACACCCTGTATTCCGTTTACCGGATTAATAGTAAAGTAGCTCCCATTGCAGGTAACGGCAGTTAAACTGGTAATAGAAGCAGATGGATTGACATTTACTGTAACGGTAAATGTATTACCAATGCAATTCACAGTAATAGGGGATATTGTATAAATAGCAGTTTGAAGAGTATTTGATTGATTGAATAAAGTGCCATTGATTAGCGTAGACATAGTTGAATTGCTAAACCCAGTTACACTAGCTGTTACCGACGGGGAAGACCATGAGTAATTGGTTCCTGCTGGAATAATCCCATTGATTCCTTCAAGTGGCGTAATTGCGAAATCAGTACCCGTGCAGATGGTAGCAGTTAATTCGGTAATAGAAGCCACTGGGTTAATGGAAACAATAAGTGTAAAAGGAGAAGTTGTACAATTTCCGTAAACAGGTGTTATAGAATAGGTAGCTGTTTGAACAGTATTTGAATTATTAACCAGTGCTCCTGTAATGGTAGTAGCAGAGTTTCCGGATAATCCCCCATTCAGATAACTGGTAAGGGATGGAGCAGGCCATGTATATAAAGTTCCCGGAATTACAATCCCATTTGTACTATTTGCAGGATTCACACTGAATGGCGAATTACTGCAAGTAGTGGCTGTTATAGTATTGATCGTATTTACGGGGTTAATTGTTATAGAGATCGTAAATGAAGTACTTATGCAGTTCCCGGAAACTGGACTAATAGAATAAGTTGCTGATACAACCTGATTGCTTGTGTTCAACAAAATGCCGCTAATACTACTTCCTGTTCCACTATTGCCACCTGTAAAACCAATGCCTGCTGGAGTTAGCCAGGTATAACTTGTTCCTGCAGGGATAGTCCCGTTTGCACCATTGGCAGGTGTGATGGAGAAACTGATGCCGCTGCAAATAGTGTCGGATATAGCAGAAATCGTTGCTACAGGGTTTACGGTAATACTTAATTTGAATGGGATACCTGCACAATATGCGCCGCCAGGCAATTGAGAATAGGGGGTGATTATATAAGTGATGATTGCATTGGCAGATGCAGAGGTATTTACCAGTGTGTCATTTATATTTCCTGTTCCGCTTGCATGGTTGCCTGTTACAGAACCGGCACTAACTGAAGATACCCATGAAAATATACTTCCTGGCACAGAGGAAACGGGTGAATAATGTAAACCCTGATTGGAACAAACGGTTTGGGCAGTATCATTACCTGTGTTCAGGGGAAGTATTCTGAGTATAATGGAATCGATTGCTGGTGTAATAGGGCAAGAGCCTGTACTGTTTATATTACCTGTACCTGTTAAATACAAAGTGATGTTTCCGGCTGTTTTATCGGAAGCGCTGAACGTATAATTTGTACTAAGTAAATTAGAATTGGAAAATGAACCTGAACCATTTGTTGTCCAGGAATACGAACTGGTAACAGAAGATGCTTTTCCTGATAAACCGATACTATTTGCATTATAGCAAAGTGTTGTATCATGAATACCCTGTATAGTGTCTGCAGGGATGATGTTTTTATAAATTACCTGTGTGTCTGAACAGGTAATGCCATTGGTTGTATACTGAACTACTACTGAATAGGCATAACCATCTGACAGTTGTACATACGGAAATTGTGCATTTGCAGAACTTCCGGTTTCATAAGCAAAGCTTCCTCCATTTGATTGAATACTCCAGAGATAGGTATCAGATAAAAGAGCAGCACTGTACATTGGTATAAAAGGATTCTGATCAAAATGGATGGATCCGCTATTGCAGGCAATCACATCATTTTGTAATTTAACACTGGCTGTGGTGAGTGTTTTGGTAACTGCCTGTGTACATCCATTACTGGTTACTGAATAACTGATCAGTGCAGATCCTGAGCTAAGCATAGTTACCAAACCTGCATTGGTAATATTTGCTACTGCCGAATTACTGCTTGTCCATGCTCCGCCTGGTGTTATATCGGTAAGTGTGAGAGAACTTCCCAAGCATCCTCCATTGTTTCCATTGATTGATGCAACCACAGGTGTTGCTTTTACGGTTACTGTAGTAGTAGCACTTGCCGCGCATCCTTTTGTATCAGTAAGTGTAAGCGAATAGGTACCGGAAGCGGCTGTACTTACCGTTGAAACAGAAGGTATACCTACAGATGAGGAGAAATTATTGGGTCCGCTCCAGACATATGAGTAAGGCGTAGCGCCACCAAGAGCAGTGACATTCAGGCTTAGGGTATTGCCTGAACAAATGGGGCTATTGCTGCTGATATTCACGCTCGGGACAGAATTAATACTTAGAGCAATGGCATTGGAAGCGGTAATGCAGGTATTACTCGATAAGCTAAATACATCTGGTCCCACCAGCACCCTATAATAAGCACCATCAGATGCGCTTACATTTGACAAAGAAAAATTATTGGCAGAAGGTCCTGGAGTGCCGATATTATTCCAAGTAGTTCCATTATCAAGGCTTTTTTGCCATTGATAAGCCGGACTGGTAAACGGACTGTTAATAAGGGATGTAGAGATAGTAGTGCTGGAGCCGGCACAGATAGTTGAAGAAGTATTCAGTGAAATGGTTGCCTGTGGTGTACAAGCGGTAAAAAGAATATCATCCAATGCAAGATCATTACCACAGGCATTTGCCCCACCCCAAAAATCAACCATTTCCAGTACAAGAGAAGTTGTTCCGGCAGGTAACGTAAATTGAAAGCCATATTGTTGCCAATTTGCCGGTCCGTTATTTGGAGATAATGGAAGATTACCAGTGTTATAAGTTGCAAGCAGAACACCCGAAGTATTTTTGATATTGAATATCACGTTTGCATACACAAGGCCACCGCCACAAACTCCAACAGTATTTGGGGTATTTGCATTCGCTAGCCATGCTGAAAAATTAAAAGTGGATCCAGAACAAAGGCCAGTAACAGTTTCTTTAAAAAAAAGTGATTTTCCGCCTCCCGCATTTACCAAAAACATATTTCCATTGGTATTCCCTGTATGATCACCACCTTTTGTCCATTCTGCTTTACCTGCATTTTGAAAAAGTGGGGTTAATACATAATTTCCATCCGTTCCAACATTTCCAAAATTATAATTGGTAGTACCAGCTGGTGCGGTAGAGGTAGAAGAACTGGTTGCACCCTGCCCAAAATCCTGCTTAAAAACAGGCGCCAGCGCGTTGTTGGGACAGAGTTGTGGTAATACACGAAAGCAGAACCACAACATACAGATCCCTGTTAACAGGATGTGTTTGTAGGCTTTCATAGGAATAGGATACCCTAATTTACGAAGGAAAAAGGCCTTGAGTTTCCTCTGAAAACAAACTCAGTTAAAATACATTTTAGGTGGGTTTAATCACCCTTTTTTAGCATTGATATTTTATCGCTTTCTTTGTAGTAGTTTATCTATCAATTCGTCGCTATGTGGTACAAAACAGGAAGGTTCATTCTACAACAAAGAATTATTTTATTGGTAATACTGTTTGCAGCAACCTTTTTTATGGGTTGGAAGGCATCAAAAGTTCAGTTGAGCTATGATTTTACAAGGGCTTTGCCAACCGATAATCCTAAATACCGCGATTACCAACTTTTTCTGAAAAAATTCGGGGCAGATGGTAATACGCTTGTTGTTGGGATATCTTCAGAACAATTCTTTACACCCGCATTTTTTAATTCGGTAGGCAGTCTTCACCAGCAAATCAAAAAAATACCCGGAGTAACAGAGGTACTCAGTATTCCTGAAGTCATTAATCTCAAAAATGATACGGTCCGGCACCAATTGATTCCGGTTAAAATATTCCATTATCCGTTTACCAGTCAGACTTCTCTTGACAGTGCAAAAATCGAATTTGAAAACCTCCCATTTTATAAAGGCCTTTTGTATAATCCCGAATTACATAGTTACCTATTGGCTATAACGGTTAATAAGGATACCATTAACAGCAAGAGCAGAACCAGGCTTATCACGGATATCAACAAAGAAATCAGCGAATTTGAAAAAGAAACCCATACTACCGTTTTTACCAGCGGTCTGCCTTTTATCAGAACCACCATGGGTAACCGGATTAAGGACGAAATGAATTGGTTTTTATTGGGCTCTTTGGTATTATCTGTGATTACCCTGTTTGTTTTTTTCCGTTCAATCAGCGCTACTTTGATGAGTTTATTGGTTGTGGGAATGGGCGTAATCTGGAGTTTGGGCACCATTGTTTTATTGGGATATAAAATCACGCTGTTAACTGCATTAATCCCGCCATTGGTAGTCGTTATCGGGATACCCAACTGCATCTATTTTTTAAATAAATACCATACTACTTATCGGGAAATACATAACAAGGAAGAAGCATTGGTTACCATGGTAGGTAGAATGGGAATTGTAACTCTTTTTTGCAATATAGCCGCTGCCATTGGATTTGCCGTTTTTGCGCTTACGCGGAGCGACTTATTAAAAGAGTTCGGTCAGGTTGCAGGGATCAATATCATGGCTTTGTTTTTTATTTCATTAATTTTTATTCCCTCTATTCTTAGTTATTTGCCTCCGCCCAAGCCAAAACATATGCGTTACCTGGATAATCGATTCCTTGAACAGGTATTGTTAAAAGTAGAAAAATGGGCATTTCACCATGCTAAGTGGGTATATGGAATCACGCTGGTGATTACCGTTTTCGCGATTTTAGGAATTTTCCGTTTAAAAAGTGAAGGGTTTATTGTTGATGATCTTCCGCAAAGCGATAAAATCTTTACAGACCTGAAATGGTTCGAAAAGAATTTTGGTGGCGTAATGCCCCTGGAAATTATGGTAGATACCAAAAAGAAAAAAGGATTATTCAGGATTAAGCCCATTGAAAAGATTGATGCACTATCTGCGTATATCGCATCAAACCCGGCTACCGCCCGACCATTATCTTTTGTAGAAGGATTAAAATTTGCCAAACAAGCCTATTTTGATGGTGACAGCCTGAGTTATGCCATACCCTATGAATCAGATATGGCTTTTATGGCCCCTTACCTGCAAACAAAAAACGACAGTAATGCAAAAGCCGGAAAAGGTTTCACCAATCTGCTAAACAGTTTTATGGACAGTAATAAGCAGGTTGCAAGAATTAGTGTGAATATGAAGGATATCGGCAGTGCACGTTTGCCGGTTTTACTAAAAGAATTCGAGGCAAAAGCCAATGAATTGTTTGATACAGCCAGCTATAATGTAACATTTACCGGAAGTAGTATTAGTTTTCTTGAAGGATCGGGTTTTATTATCAAAGGACTCAAAGAAAGTATTCTATGGGCTTTTTTGTTGATCACCTTATGTATGTTTTACCTGTTTCGATCATTCAGAATATTGGTATGTTCATTGATTCCTAACCTCGTACCCTTACTGGTAACTGCTGGAGTTATGGGCTGGGTAGGCATTTCCCTGAAACCCTCAACAGTAATTGTATTCAGTGTGGCATTAGGTATTGCCATTGATGTTACCATACGTTTTCTGATCAATTATAAACAAGAACTACCATTGCGAAAGAATCAGGTAGCTGATA
>CAIWKU010000146.1 GCA_903913355.1 uncultured Bacteroidota bacterium
ACCGAGAAAAAATAACTTATCGCCGAAAAAAGAAGAAATGAGCATAAATTGACTGAAACTGTACATATTTAATACCCACCTTCCCATATTTTTGTTTCTAATAAACCTTGTAAATCAAGTTATGAAATCAACAATCTCCTGTTTTATTTCTTTATTAATCATTACGGGTAGCCTTTGTGCAAGCCCGGAAATTAAAAAGAAAACTGCCCGTTTATTTGTCTCTCATTACGAAAATGTATTAGGCACTTCAATGGAACTCAAACTGTCTGCCTATTCTGAGAAAAATGCTTCTATTGCGGAGACAGCAGCTTTAACTGAAATCAAAAGAGTATCGAAATTGCTAAGTACTTATGATCCACAAAGTGAGTTTAGTCAATGGTTGCAAACAAAGAACACGCCAGTACCCGTTTCTCCTGAGTTATTTGAAGTCTTATCCTTATTTGATGCATGGCGTATGAAAACAAATGGCGCATTGGATGCATCGGCTCAGGTAATTAGTAAGTTATGGAAACAGGCAGCCGGAAAACAGGAGTTGCCTTCTAAAGAGGCTTTGGCATCAGCCGTTGCAGAAGTACAACAGTCACATTGGAAATTAGATAGTAAGAGCAGAACAGCTACACATCTTAGCAATGCACCCCTGGTTTTAAATTCATTTGCTAAAACCTATATTATCAAACGTGCAGTAGATGCGGCTATGGCTTCAGCCAACCTGAATTCGGTTGTTATAAATATTGGGGGAGATATGGTGATAGCCGGAAATGTTAACGAAACCGTTCAGATCAGCGATCCAAAAGCAGATGCAGAAAATGATGCACCCATCGATATATTACAGGTATGTAACCGTGCGGTTGCAACCAGCGGTAATTATAGAAGAGGCGAATTGATCAATGGGCAATGGTATTCACATATTGTAGATCCCAGAACTGGTCTACCTGCCGATGAAGTAATCAGTGCTACAGTAGTTGCTCCCAATGCAACTGACGCTGGTGCGCTGGCCACCAGTTTTAATGTATTAACTCCATCTGAAAGTATTCAGCTGGCAGCCAATATGCGGGATGTGGAGTATTTGCTGATTACAAAAAATGGTGAACGTATAGAAAGCAAAGGTTGGTCTGAATTAAAAGCACGTGCTACACATAATGAAAAACTTGTCAAAACAGCAGAAGGATGGAACAACGGTTTTGAGCTGGCAATTAACCTGGAAGTAAGTACTATCGCAGAACAATTCTCTCATCGTCCATTTGTGGCTATTTGGGTAGAGGATAAAGATAAAAACCCTATACGGACTGTTTCACTTTGGTATAACAAACCTAAGTGGTTGCATGATCTGCGCGAATGGTATCGTATATTTGGCCAGACCATGATGACTGATTACACACAATTTAGTTCTTCCACCAGTGCTACCCGATCTCCAGGTAAATACCTGATCAAATGGGATGGCAAAGATGATAAAGGAAACTATGTTAAGCCGGGCAAATACACAGTGTATATTGAAGCGGCCCGCGAACATGGAACTTATCAGTTGATCAAGCAGGAACTGGAATGTAATGAATCACCCAAATTAATTAACCTGACAGGCAATGTCGAAATCGCATCAGCATCCCTTGAGTACAGAAAGAAAACAAACAACTGATTCTATAGCTGATAAAGCTAAACAGGCGGTAAAGTTCAAACAGGAATTGAAAAGAAAAATATCCAGGGTATCCCGTTGGTTACATATTTATGTATCCATGGTTAGCTTTGCGATTGTACTATTTTTTGCCGTAACCGGTATTACCCTAAACCATGCAGATAAATTTGCTTCCGAGCAGAGAACACAACAGGTAAAAGGTAAATTGGATACCTCATGGGTAAATGCCAAAGACACTACCCATATCAATAAACTGGCGGTAGTTGAATACTTTCGAAACCAACATAAAATTAAAGGAGCTGTCAGCGAGTTTCGAATCGATGATTCACAATGTGGTGTTTCTTTCAAAGGACCGGGCTATGCAGCAGACGCATTTATAAACCGGCAATCAGGTGAATATGAACTTTCTATTATCACAACAGGTTTTGTTGGACTGATCAATGATTTGCATAAAGGGCGTGATACGGGAGGTGCCTGGTTATGGGTAATAGATATCTCCGCATTATTCATGGTGTTGGTGTCTATTACCGGAATTGTATTGTTACTCTTCATCAAAAAGAAACGAGTAAGCGGGATGATTGTTGCAGTTGTGGGTCTGGCTTTATTTATCTGGCTGTATTATGCTTGTATTATATAAGTAAAGAACCCACACTATTCTCCTCTGTGAAATGGCTCTTTTTATGTTCTCAGCGGTAAGAAATTTTTAGCAAAATTTTTTGTCGCAGAGAATAAGAGTAGCAGAGATGACGCTGTGAATTTATACAGAAGCCCCCATTTCTGTTAAGGCTTTCACCAATACATCCAATTCTGCCGTTGTTGTAAATATATTCGGAGTTATCCTGCACCCATGCACATTTGCTCCATCAATCGCTACGGTATATATTTTATATTTTTTCAAAAGAAGATCAGCCATTTCTCCAGGCTTCATTCCTTTAATGCCCACATTCGCGATACCACATGACCTCTTTGGATCAACAGGCGTATTTACGATTACATTAGGCAGGTTACGCACTTTTGAAGTCCAGTATTGCTGTAAAAATCTAAGTCTGATTTCTTTTCTTTCTGCACCTATCATTTGGTAGAAAGCAACGGAGCTGCTTATTGCGAGATCGGTATGAACCGGATGGGTGCCAATATGGTTTAGTCTTGAAATATCAATAGTACTTTTATCACCTTCTGCCAATAAAGGCCAGATACCACCAATCCTTTCTCTTCTAACATATAATAAACCTACCCCCAAAGGTGTACTCAGCCATTTGTGCAAACTGGCACCATAATAATCGCAATGAAGATCAGGAATATTAAATTGAATATGCGCAATTGCATGTGCTCCATCTACCAATACTTCCACTCCTTTTTTATGCGCCATATCGCAGATTTTTTGAATAGGGAGAATCTGACCGGTAATATTGATCATATGCGAAACCAAAATCAATCTTGTTTTATCTGTAATGGCATCGGCATACAGTTTAACGATCTCTTCATCAGATTCAGGGTGATTGGGAACCGAGAGAATTTTATTTACCACACCAAATCTTTTTGAAACCTGTTTAAACATTTCCAGCATAGAACCATAATCCTGTTCAGCCATAATGGCTTCATCTCCGGTGTTCCAGTGAATACCACCAATCACCATATCAAGTGATTCAGTTGTATTACGTGTAAGTATCAGTTCATCCGGAGAACAACCCGCTACAGCGGCCACCTTAGCGGCCATCGCTCTTTTATTATCCCATTGCACCGTGCGCATATAATACGAGCCCTGGTAATTCACTTCACGAATCTGAGTAATATAATATTCCAGTATCTCAGTAGGTAAAATATTATAATACCCGCTTTCCAGATTTATATAATCCGGTTTAAGCCGATATCCTCCCCTGATCCGCATCCAAAAATCATCATCACTACCCATTGATTCAGCAGATCTGTCTGCAAATTTTGCTAACCATTGATCCATAGCGCCAGCAGATAAAGGAGCACTGATGCCGGCCAATGCCAGGCTTTTTAGAAAGAGTCTTTTTTTCATGGTATTTTATTTGGTCATTAAGTTATTTGGTCACAGGTCATTTGCTATTTGCTATTGGCAATTGGCATTTGGCAATTGGCATTTGGCTGTTTTTGAGAACTTAAAAACAGCCAACAACATATAACAAAGACACCCAATGGATAATTACTAAAAGCCAATAGCCAACAGCCAACTGCCAATCGCCAACCATTCCCTCGAAATTCAGTATTCAATATTCACACTCTCTCTATTTCAATAACCCACTAAATTTCGTATACCCTAAATGCCACTCATCTTCCTCAACGGAACCAGTAAAGGATAATTGAATGCTATATTTCTTTTTTAATGCTTTGGGAAGTATGTCTTCTATCTGGTAAATATCATCTACATCAACTCCATACTTATCATCAATATGAGAGTCGGCGCCTTTAAAACCGGTATGTTTAAAAAAAGCGGTTTGTTTGGCTAGTTGGATAGCTGCTGCTTTTTCAGTGCCAATAGCCAGCATTTTATAATGGTATTCTTCAAACTCCTGCGCTTTGTAACCACCCAAATTGATAAAGAAAAGTTGGTTACCGGATGGGGACTTATAGGACTTGTCTGATGGATCTTTTTCAATAACAGTAACTGCATAATTTTCTACCTGTGTTACTTCCCGCCAGGCATCTATATGTAGTTTCCCGGAACCCGGCCAGAAAGCTTCCATATCGGGTATGAGTTCTTTGAGAGCATGGGCAATACCAAAAAAAATATCATGTTGCTCTGTATGTCGGCCTTTGGGTTTGCAACCCAATAAGATCATATATAGTTTTGGATGCGGCATATTGCTAAAATAGCTTTATTTTAGGATGCTATGAAAACAATCGGACTATCTATTGGCTGTATTTTTTTGTTCCTCTCAGGTAATTGTCAATCTCTGTCGCTGTTACAAAAAGTGCAGGCAGAACTAAATCACCAAAAAGGTTTTTTTGCTATCGCATATAAAAACCTGCAAACGGGTGAAACGGTTTTATGGAACGAGCATATTTCATTTCATGCTGCCAGTACCATGAAAACACCGGTAATGATTGAAATCTATAAACAAGTGGCAGCAGGCAATTTGGTGTTACAGGATTCAGTGACTGTAAAAAATTCTTTCCGGAGTATTGTGGATAGTAGTCTGTATCAACTAAACCCCCATGACGATAGCGAGCAGAGCTTATATACGATGGTAGGTAAGCGGATACCCTTATCGGAGCTGGTGTACCGAATGATTATCCAAAGCAGTAACCTGGCCACCAATATGCTGATTGAAATGGTGGATGGCAAAAAAGTTACCCAGTCTATGCGCGATCTGGGTGCCATGGATATTCAGGTATTGCGGGGAGTGGAAGACGGAAAGGCATTTGAAAAAGGATTGAATAATACGACAACCGCTTATGACCTGATGTTGATTTTTGAGAAAATGGCCACAGGAGAGATACTAAGCAAAGCTGCCAGTGAGGATATGATTCGAATTCTGCTCGACCAGCGATTTGGGGAACTGATACCTGCCTTATTGCCCAAAAATGTAAAAGTTGCGCATAAAACCGGTTCCATCACCGGTGTACAACACGATTCTGGCATCATTTTACTGCCGGATGGACGAAAATATGTGTTGGTTATGCTTTCTAAAGACCTGAAAGAGGAAAAACCGGCTGTTAAAGCCATGGCCAGGGTATCTGAAATCATTTACCAGTATTTTATGGCGGGCCAAAAGTAGGAACAATTCAAATAATTGATAATCAATACTTATTTGGAATTTCTGCTTGAAACCCCTTTAGGATAGGAGCATTTGATTTGTATACATATATATATGTATCAAAATGACTGGTTTTAACAGTATTCAGAATTTTTGGTATGGGATGCAACTTTTGGGGACTATTTGTGGTCTGAATCTCAACTGTTTAACAACGGGTATAGAAAAGGTTTTTTATTAAAATTGGCTAAATATTTAACAAAAAATTTTTTTTATACAAAAAATGTGTACTTTGTACACGCTTAATAACCATATAAACTGCCATTTATGAATTTTAGAAAGCTTGTCATGCCCACGCTAGTGGGGTTATTCGCTTGCTTGGGCGTACTCTCCGCACAGGCCCAAAACAAAACTATCACAGGTAAAGTAACTGACTCTAAAGACGGATCCGCTTTAGTTGGTGCCTCTGTAGTTGTTAAAGGATCAAAAGCCGGAACACAAACAGGTGCTGATGGTACCTTTAAGATTTCTGTTCCTTCTTCCACAACCACAATCGTAATTTCTTCTGTAGGCTACGGCTCGCAGGAAATTAACGTTTCATCAAAAACTTCAGTCACTGTTTCATTGACTGCAGTTAATGATCAACTGAGTGATGTTGTGGTTATTGGTTATGGTTCTGTCCGTAAGAAAGATTTGACTGGATCTGTTGTTTCAGTTCAGGCAAAAGATTTCAACCAGGGCGTTATTACTTCACCTGACCAATTATTACAAAACAAAGTAGCTGGTCTGGAAATTACCAATTCCAGCGGCCAGCCTGGTGCTGCTCCAACGATTCAGATCAGGGGTACATCTTCTATCCGTTCCAGTAACAA
>CAIWKU010000147.1 GCA_903913355.1 uncultured Bacteroidota bacterium
CTGACCAAGTTTATCAAAACCAATCAGGCAACCTGTATCAATCTTCGTCCGGCAGTTAAAAAAGGACAGAAAGTTAAGAAAGGTGATTTCTTAACTGAAGGATACGCAACAAAAGACGGTGAACTGGCATTGGGTCGCAACCTGCAAGTGGCATTTATGCCATGGAAAGGTTACAATTTTGAAGATGCCATTGTAATCAGTGAGAAAGTGGTTCGTGAAGATCTGTTTACTTCTGTGCATATTGAAGAATATGAACTGGAAGTACGTGATACCAAACTGGGTGAAGAAGAGCTGACACCAGATATACCGAATGTATCTGAAGAAGCTACCAAAGACCTGGATGAACATGGTATTATCCGTATTGGTGCAACCATTAAAGAAGGTGATATCCTGATTGGTAAGATCACACCAAAAGGTGAATCAGATCCAACACCGGAAGAAAAATTATTGCGTGCCATCTTTGGTGACAAAGCCGGTGATGCAAAAGATGCTTCTTTGAAAGCACCTAATGGAACAGAAGGTGTGGTGATTGATAAGAAACTTTTCCAGCGTGCCAAGAAAGATAAGAATGGCAAGATCCGTGAGAAAGCATTGCTTGAAAAAGTGGAAAAAGTTCACCAGCAGAATGTAGAAAGCCTGAAAGAATTGTTACTGGATAAATTACAAACCCTGTTGAAAGACAAAGCTTCTACAGGTGTAAGTAACAACTTTGGTGAAATGCTGATTGGTAAAGGTGCGAAGTTCAATCAAAAGAACCTCGCAGCTATTGATTACCAGAATGTAAATCCATTGGGCTGGACAGCTGATGCAAAAACAGATGACCAGATCAATACCCTGTTACACAATTACAGTATCAAGTTCAATGAAGAACTGGGACGTTATAAAAGAGAGAAATTCAATATTTCCATTGGTGATGAATTACCAGCAGGTGTATTGAAACTTGCCAAGGTATACCTGGCTGTTAAGCGTAAGCTGAAAGTAGGGGATAAAATGGCCGGACGTCACGGAAATAAAGGGATTGTTGCTAAGATTGTACGTGCAGAAGATATGCCATTTATGGAAGATGGAACACCGGTAGATATTGTGCTGAATCCATTGGGGGTACCTTCTCGTATGAACCTGGGTCAGATTTATGAAACCATTTTGGGATGGACAGGTAAACGTCTGGGTCTGAAATTTGCCACACCAATATTTGATGGGGCATCTACTGACCAGATTGAAGAATATTGCGTTGAAGCAGGTATTCCAAGAAACGGACATACTTATCTCTATGATGGTGAAACAGGGGAGCGTTTCCACCAGAAAGCCACAGTGGGTGTGATCTATATGATCAAACTACACCACATGGTAGATGATAAGATGCATGCCCGTTCAATCGGACCATACAGCTTGATTACTCAGCAGCCGCTGGGTGGTAAGGCACAGTTTGGTGGACAGCGTTTTGGTGAGATGGAGGTTTGGGCACTGGAAGCATATGGTGCTGCCAATATCCTGCAGGAATTGCTTACACTGAAATCTGATGATATCATTGGCCGTGCAAAAACATATGAAGCCATTGTAAAAGGTGATAATATACCACGTCCGGGTGTGCCAGAATCATTCAATGTATTGGTTCATGAATTAAGGGGATTGGGATTGGATCTGAAGTTTGAGTAAAAGAAGCTGTTGGCTATTGGCTATTGGTCTTTAGCTTGCTTGATTCTTTTTGTAAAATTTTATAACATTTTAAAAGGGCTAAAAGCTAATAGCTAAAGACCAATAGCTACTAGCCAAAAGCCAAAGAAACAAATATGGCAATCAAAAGAGATAATAAACCGAGACCAACATTCTCCCAGATCACAATCAGTTTAGCATCACCTGATAGTATCCTGGAAAGAAGTTTTGGGGAAGTACTTAAGCCTGAAACCATTAACTACCGTACCTATAAGCCGGAGCGGGATGGTTTGTTTTGTGAAAGAATTTTTGGACCGGTAAAGGATTATGAATGTGCCTGCGGTAAATACAAACGTATCCGTTATAAAGGGATTGTTTGTGATCGTTGCGGTGTGGAAGTAACTGAAAAGAAAGTTCGTCGCGAGCGCATGGGACATATCAAGTTAGTGGTTCCGGTTGTTCATATCTGGTATTTTAAAAGCTTACCTAATAAGATTGGTTATTTATTGGGAATGAGCTCTAAAAAATTAGAGACGATCATTTATTATGAAAGATATGTGGTAATACAGGGTGGTGTGAAAGAGAACCTGGGCATGGGCGACCTGTTGACTGAAGAAGAGTATCTGGATATTCTGGATAATTTACCTAAGGATAACCAATACCTTCCTGAAGATGATCCGCAGAAATTTGTTGCCAAAATGGGAGCAGAAGCGGTTCAGGCTTTATTGGAAAGAATTGACCTGGATGGTTTGAGTTTCTCATTGCGTAATGCAGCTGCTACAGAAACTTCACAACAACGTAAAGCGGATGCTTTAAAACGTTTGAGTGTGGTTGAATCATTCCGTGATGCCAGCACACGTATTACCAACCGCCCTGAGTGGATGGTAATGCAATATATTCCGGTGATTCCACCAGAATTGCGTCCATTGGTTCCATTGGATGGTGGTCGTTTTGCGAGTTCAGATCTGAATGATCTGTATCGTCGTGTGATCATTCGTAATAACCGTTTGAAAAGATTATTGGAGATCAAAGCACCTGAGGTAATCCTGCGTAATGAAAAACGTATGCTTCAGGAAGCGATTGATTCTTTATTTGATAACAGTCGTAAATCCAATGCCGTTAAAGCAGAAGGCGGACGTGCTTTGAAATCCTTATCAGATGTACTGAAAGGTAAACAAGGACGTTTCCGTCAGAATCTTTTGGGTAAACGTGTTGACTATTCTGGTCGTTCTGTAATTGTGGTTGGACCAGAACTGAAAATACATGAGTGTGGTTTACCAAAAGATATGGCTGCTGAATTGTTCAAGCCATTTGTTATCCGCAAACTGATTGAAAGAGGTATCGTTAAAACAGTAAAATCAGCCAAGAAACTGGTTGATCGTAAAGAAGCTGTGATCTGGGATATCCTTGAAAATATTTTGAAAGGTCACCCGGTTATGTTGAACAGGGCCCCAACACTTCACCGTCTGTCAATCCAGGCATTCCAGCCAAAACTGGTAGAAGGTAAAGCCATTCAATTACACCCACTGGTAACTTCTTCATTCAATGCCGATTTCGATGGTGACCAGATGGCGGTGCACGTGCCTTTGAGCAATGCAGCAATTTTGGAAGCCCAGTTATTGATGTTGTCTTCTCACAATATTCTTAACCCGCAGAATGGTACACCAATTACCCTTCCTTCTCAGGACATGGTATTAGGACTGTACTATATTACCAAGGGTAAGAAAACCATTGGGGATGAAATTGTAAAGGGACAGGGTATGTCTTTCTACAGTATGGATGAAGTAATCATTGCTTACAATGAGAACCGTGTAGACCTGCATGCAAATATCAAAGTAAAAACCAGTGTACGTGAAAACGGGGTACTGGTGAAAAAACTGATCGATACAACAGTTGGACGTGTGTTGTTTAACCAGCATGTACCTGTTGAAGTAGGTTATATCAATGCATTGCTTACGAAGAAAAGTCTTCGTGAAATCATTGGCGATATCATTAAAATCACCAATGTTCCTAAAACGGCTAAATTCCTGGATGATATTAAAACTTTGGGATTCCGTATGGCATTCCGTGGTGGATTATCATTTAGTGTAAACGATCTGATTGTTCCTGAAATCAGGAACCAGTTATTGGATTCAGCCAAAGCAGAAGTAGAAGAAGTTTGGGAAAGTTATAATATGGGTCTGATCACGAATAACGAACGTTATAACCAGGTAATTGATATCTGGGGACGTGTGGATATGAAGATCACAGAGAGCCTGATTCGTGAAATGACGATCGATAAACAAGGATTCAATTCCGTATTCATGATGCTGGATTCCGGTGCCCGTGGTAGTAAAACACAGGTTAAACAGCTGGTAGGTATTCGTGGATTGATGGCCAAACCTCGTAAGAGTGGAAGTACCGGAAGTGAAGTAATTGAAAATCCGATCCTGTCTAACTTTAAAGGCGGACTGAACGTATTGGATTACTTTATCTCTACCCACGGTGCACGTAAAGGTCTTGCGGATACAGCCTTGAAAACAGCGGATGCAGGTTACCTGACCCGTCGTTTGGTGGACGTATCACAGGATGTTGTAATTTCTGAAGAAGATTGCGGAACACTACGTGGAAATGCAATGACCGCATTAAAAGATAATGAAGATATCATTGAACCACTATCCGACAGAATTGAAGGAAGAACTTCATTGCATAATGTGTACCATCCGGTAACAGATGAACTAATCATTTTAGCCGGTGAAGAAATTTCACATGATGATGCAAAGAATATCGAAGATGCAGGTATCGAAACTGTAGAAATCCGTTCTGTACTTACCTGCGAAAGCAAACGTGGTGTATGTGTAAAATGTTATGGTAAAAACCTGGCAACAGGTTACCTGGCACAGAGAGGTGATGCAGTAGGTATTATTGCGGCACAGTCTATCGGTGAACCAGGTACACAGTTAACATTGCGTACATTCCACGTGGGTGGTGTGGCAGGTTCTGCTTCTGTAGAATCTACCTTACAGGCTAAGTTTGATGGTACTATTCAATTTGATGGTTTGAGAACGGTTGATACCGTAAATAACGAAGGACAAAAAGTGAAGATCGTTATCGGTCGTACTGGTGAAGTGAGGATCATGGATGTTAAGAATGACCGTTTGATGATTACAAATAACGTTCCTTATGGTGCAACCCTGAATATTAAGGATGGTGTGCAGGTTAAAAAAGGAGATGTAATCTGTACTTGGGATCCATTTAACAACGTTATCATTGCTGAACTGAATGGTAAGATCAAATTTGAAAATGTATTGGATGGTATTACTTATCGTGATGAAAGTGACGAACAAACCGGTCACCGCGAGAAAGTAGTTATCGAAACAAAAGATAAAACCAAGATCCCTACCATTATTGTGGAAGGAAAAGATATCAAACAATATAACTTACCGGTTGGCTCACATATTTCCATTGAAGAAGGGGATGAAGTGAAAGCAGGACAGGTACTGGTGAAAATACCACGTGTATTAGGCAAACTTCGTGATATCACGGGAGGTCTGCCACGTGTTACAGAATTGTTTGAAGCAAGAAATCCGGGTAACCCTGCTATCGTTTGTGAAATTGATGGTGTGGTAGCATTTGGAAACGTGAAGCGTGGTAACCGTGAAATTATTGTTGAGTCCAGAGATGGTATGGTGAAGAAATACCTGGTTCCATTGACCAGACAGATTCTTGTACAGGATGGTGATTTCGTGAAAGCGGGTACACCAATGTCTGACGGTCAAATTGCACCGGCTGATATTCTTGCGATCAAAGGACCGTTTGCCGTTCAGGAATATGTGGTAAATGAAATTCAGGAAGTATACCGTTTACAGGGTGTAAGAATCAATGATAAACACATTGAGGTAATTGTTCGCCAGATGATGAAGAAGGTTGAGATTGTTGATGCGGGTGATACCAAATTCCTGGAAGAGGATCTGGAAGACAGGTTTGACTTTATTGAAGAGAACGACAGAATCTACGATAAGAAAGTGGTAACTGTGCCAGGTGAAAGTAGCAAAATGAAAGCCGGTCAGATTATTACCCTGCGTGAATTGAGAGAAGAAAATTCTATTCTCCGCAGAAGTGATAAAAAACTGGTTGAAGTAAGAGATGCAAAACCCGCCACCGCTACACCTGTATTATTGGGTATTACCAAAGCTTCATTAGGTGTACAAAGCTGGATATCTGCCGCTTCATTCCAGGAAACGACCAAGGTATTGAGTCAGGCTGCCATTCAAGGTAAAGCTGATCTGATGCTGGGTCTGAAAGAGAACGTAATTACGGGTCATTTGATTCCTGCCGGTTCCGGTCAGAAAGAATTTGATAATATGATCGTTGGAAGCAAGGAAGAATATGAAGTATTGGCTACTACCCGTGAAGCCATGAATTTTGATGAAGACGAATAATTGCGTTCTGCAAAATAAATAGTAAGATGTTTTTTAATAAGTAGGAAGTGAAAGCTTCCTACTTTTTTAACATCTGACTGTAGGTAAACTTTGTAATTTTGGCAAAGTCAATGGGATCAGGTGTTCAACTAAAATCTATTACTATCACCCGTGAAATCTGCGGTTAAACATTAAAATTTGAGATGAAAAATTTTACACTCGGTTTAAATATTGTGTTGGTTGTTGCAGTTGGGATATTGTTTTACCTGCATTTTTCAGGAGCCAAAGGGGCAAACTCCCCAACCACTTCTACCAAATCCGTTCCCAGCGGAAATTTCAGGATCGCTTATTTTGAAGGGGATTCAGTTCAAACCCAATTTGAATATTTTAAAGAAATTCAAAACCAACTTCAGGCTAAAGGACAGGAAAATAGTAAGCAACTGGGTGAGATGAAGAATATCTTTAATTCGAAATTGCAGGATTTCCAGAAAGTAGCTCAATCACTTTCTCAGGCAGAACAGGCATCTAAGCAGCAGGAGCTTATGCAGATGGAAAAAGCATTCCAGGGCAAGGAAAAAATGATGAGTGATGAGTTTCAGGATGAGCAGTTTAAGAAACTGCAGGATGTTAAGAAGAAAATAGAAGATTACCTCAAATTATATAATAAGGATAAAGGATATGCTTTTATCTTTTCGAGTTCACCCGATCTTATGTACCTGAAAGACAGTGTATATGATATTACTCCAGATGTAATCAGGGGGCTTAACGAACTGTATAAGAAGAAGAAATAAAACTTCAATCATATTTATTATCTTCAAATCCCGTTATAAACAGCGGGATTTTTTTATATGAGCGAAACCCCAAAATTTAAGCCGACCCTTGGATTATTTGATGCCACTATGATTGTAGCGGGTGGTATGATTGGCTCAGGTATTTTTATTGTAAGTGCTGATATTACCAGAAATGTAGGTAGCGCAGGTTGGTTGATACTCGTTTGGCTCATAACGGGATTTATGACCATTACAGCAGCGGTAAGCTATGGTGAGTTAAGTGCTATGTTCCCAAAAGCTGGCGGGCAATATGTATACCTGAAGGAAGCATATAACCGACTGATCGGATTCTTATTTGGGTGGAGCTTTTTTTCGGTAATTCAAACAGCCACGATTGCTGCAGTGGGTGTGGCGTTCAGCCGGTTTACCTCTTACCTGATACCTGCTGTTGGGGAAAGTAATATCATCGCCGACCTGGGTTTTATAAAGATCTCTGCAGCGCAATTACTGGCCATAGGTATGATCGTATTTCTAACGTATACCAATACACGTGGCGTAAAAGGCGGTAAACTGATACAAACCACATTTACAGTCACCAAACTCTTATCGCTATTTGGGTTGATCATTTTTGGTTTTTTACTGGCTAAACAAAGTTTCTGGTCTGAGAACTGGCATACGGGTTTTACAGCCATGCAGGATAATGGGGCTAAAGATGCAGCAGGTGTTTTACAACCTACCGGATGGAAGTCTATTTCAGGGGCTGCTTTGATAGGGGCTATTGCTGCTTCCATGGTTGGATCTATTTTTAGTAGTGATTCATGGAATAATGTAACTTTTATTGCCGGTGAAATCAAGAACCCGCAAAGGAATATAGGGCTTAGCCTTTTCTTTGGAACAGGGATTGTTACCCTGATCTATATCACGGCTAATTTGATGTACCTGAATGTATTGCCATTACAATCTATCGCATATGCAGAACACGACAGGGTAGCCGTATCCGCTGCCAATGCTATTTTTGGTAATGCCGGAACCATTGTGATTGCAGTAATGATCATGGTATCTACATTTGGTTGTAACAACGGATTAATACTGGCAGGTGCAAGGGTTTATTATACCATGGCAAAAGATGGTTTATTCTTTAGGAAAACCGGGGAGTTAAATAAAAATGCAGTACCCGGATACGCTTTATGGATACAGTGTATTGTTGCATCTATACTTTGTTTGAGTGGAAAATATGGGGATCTGTTAACCATGGTTTCTTTTATTGTAGTGATATTTTATATACTTACGATTGTAGGCATTTTCATTCTTCGTAAAAAAATGCCCGATGCAGAAAGGCCTTATAAAGCGTTTGGGTATCCAATTTTGCCGGCTATATATATTATTCTGGCCTTATTATTCTGTTGTGGATTGGTTTGGGCCTCGCCCACCTACTCATTATGGGGACTCGCGATTACTTTATTTGGGCTTCCTTTGTATTATCTTGCAGTTCGAAACGCTAAAAAAGAATCCTGATGAATTTCACGAAGCTGTTTGCAGACATCAGTAAGATGAAAGTGGTGATTGTAGGGGATGTAATGCTTGATAAATATTGGTGGGGTAGTGTGGACAGAATTTCTCCAGAAGCACCGGTGCCGGTGGTTTCATTGAAATATCTGGAGTATAGAATGGGGGGTGCTGCAAATGTGGCAATTAATTCCGTTTCAATGGGTGCGGAAACGGTCATCTTTTCGGTGATTGGTGATGATGCTGAAGCAAAAGACTTATTGCAGCTAATGCAGGAAAATAAGATTGATGCATCGCAAATAATTTCGACACCCAAAAGAATTACGACCCATAAAACCCGCATCATGGGCCGAAACCAGCAGATGATGCGGTTAGACGCGGAACTGACTACTGATATTGATACCGATTTAGAAAATGAATTGATCGGGAAAATCAAATCCTATTTTTCTGTTTCAGTACCTGATGTTTTGATCTTTGAAGATTATAATAAAGGGGTACTCACAGAGAGGGTTATCAAAGAATTGATCAGTCTTTGCTCCGATTTAGGCGTGGTTACAACTGTTGATCCTAAAAGAAAAAATTTCTTGTCCTTTAAAGGAGTTACCATTTTTAAACCCAACCTGAAAGAAGTAAGAGAAGGATTGAGTCTGCTAACCAACAATGTTGATCTTTCTTCTTTACAAAATATGCATTCGGTATTGCAGCAGCATTTACAACACGAAATTTCATTTATTACCCTTTCTGAGAATGGCGTATTTTTTCAACAGGGAACCGATAGTAAGTTGATTCCTACGCATATCAGGAATATTGCGGACGTAAGTGGTGCTGGCGATACAGTGATTGCAGTAGCTTCTCTTGTATACGCTGCTACCAAAGAAATGCGAATGGCAGCTGAAATTGCCAATATTGCCGGTGGCCTTGTTTGTGAAGAAGTAGGCACTGCTGCCATCAATAAAGAAAAACTACTGGCAGAGTGTGAGGTTTTGCTATGATATTTTGGAACAAGGAGAAATAATTTCTGCCCATGGATCTCTAAAATGATAAGCACCCAAAACCTTGCGAATTAGCCTTATTGCAATGAATCAGAGTGCTATTTAAATCTTCTCGAAAGATTGATAGTATTTATTTGATTTTTTCTCTCTGACAAACAAGTAATTTTGGATTATCTAAAACATAATTATGTCTGATTTTACCATTGTGATTCATGGAGGTGCGGGTACTATTTTGAAAGAAGATATGACCCCTGAGCTGGAGCTGGCATATTTGTCGGGCTTACAGCAAACTTTACAAGTAAGCTATGCCGTTTTGGAAGAAGGTGGAACGGCAGTTAATGCAGTAAAAGCAGCCATTGTTTTGTTGGAAGATAATGTGTTATTCAATGCCGGTAAAGGATCGGTCTTTACAA
>CAIWKU010000148.1 GCA_903913355.1 uncultured Bacteroidota bacterium
AGATAACCCTTCTATTACCCGGGATGTAAGCGGTGAAGGGGTACAACAAGGCCTTTTGAAAATGCTGGAAGGAACAGAAGTATTGGTTCCACCGCAGGGAGGTCGTAAGCACCCCGAACAAAAAATGATCAAGGTAGATACTAAGAATATATTATTTATCTGCGGGGGAGCATTTGACGGAATTGATAAAGTGATTGCCCGCAGGGTAAATACCAATGCCATCGGATTCAGCGTAAACAAAGAAGAGCAGGAACACCAAAGAAAAAATCTTTTACAGTTTATCAATGCACAGGACTTGAAGAGTTTTGGATTGATACCTGAATTACTCGGACGTTTACCCGTAATCACTTACCTGAACCCGCTCGATAAAGAAACGCTCCGCAATATTCTTACCGAACCCAAAAACTCATTGATTAAGCAGTTTACCCGCTTATTTGAATTAGAGGGCATTGAATTAAAGATAGATGACGAAGTACTTGATTTCATGGTAATCAAAGCCCTGGAATACAAGCTTGGCGCGCGTGGATTACGCAGTATTTGTGAAAGTATTTTAACCGATGCCATGTTTGAATTACCCGGCACAGGAGCCAAAGACCTGCATATTACCGTTGATTATGCGGAACAGATGTTTGGAAAAAGTAAACTCAGTATCCTGAAAGTTGCCTGATAGGTATCAAAAACATCATTATAACCAAATTACAAGCGATGGGAATAACTTCTTATCGCTTTTGTTTTTTCCGCCAGTAATATTGTACTGGAAAACGAAAATCTATAAAATATCTATTATATGAATGAATTAGTTGAGCGCCTGATCAAAGAAGCAAACCTCGATCCCAAACAGGCACAGAAAGCGATTGAAACCATCGCCAGTTTTGTAAAAGAAAAATTTCCAATGCTGGGCGGCGCCGTTGACCAGATATTTACCGCCGGCGCTAAAGAAGATCAGGGAATTTAATAATCCCCACTCTAAAAAGATAACAATTTAGCAATTGAACAATTTACTTGTTGAACAAGTCTATTTCTATGACTCAAAATCATAAAGCATCTTAACCGTAAACAAACTACCTACCCCCGGTTCACTTTCCAGAATCAGTTCACCCCCATTTTTGGTAATCAGGTCATGGCATAACATTAAGCCAAACCCGGTTCCTTTTTCCAGCAATGTACCTTTTGTAGAATAGTATTGCCTTTCATTTACTTTACGAATAGCTTCACTCGTCATGCCAATCCCGGAATCCTGTACGGTAAGAAAAATAAAACCATTTTCGATTTTTGCTGAAATTGTTATCTGCCCGTTTTCGGGAGTAAATTTGATTGCATTACTAATCAGGTTTCTGAAAACAATTCGCATCATTTCCTTTTCAGCAATCAATATTATTGCCTGATCGACGGTATTTTGAAAACGGATATTTTTATTATCCAGCTGTACCCGGTGCTCTTCTTCCAAAGCTTTGATGAGTTCTTGAAAATGAATCAGTGTTTTCTCGTTGCCCTTGCCACTCATATGCCCCTTAATCCAGAATAATAAATTATCCAAAAGAGAAGTTGTGCCCTGGTACTGTGCCTCCAGTTGTTCCATCAAACTGTTTGTGTCTTCGGGAGAAATCATACCATTATTCAAGAGGTTTAATATCCCTTTGGTATTCACCATCGGGGTCCTTAGATCATGAGATATGATGGACAGCAATTTATTCTTAGTCCTGTTTTCTTCCTCCAGCAAAAGATTCTGTTGTGATATTTCTTTGTTCAGTTGATCCAGGGAACTGGCATTCTTTTCAATAATTGCATTTTTTTTCTTCAGTTCTTTACCAAAAAATCTTTGTCGTTGGTAATTAACTAGGGCCAAAACAGCAAAAACGGCTACAATAATCAGAATAAAAGTACCTACAATAATAATCGTCAATTGTTGCTTTGCCACTCGCTTCGTTACCAGCACTTCATTTTCTGCATTAAATTTTAGCAGGTCCTGGCTTTTAATAATATCAATAAAATTGAAGGCATACCCTTTTTCATTATCAATCTGTACCTGTAAAATATGCGCCAGGGAATCCTGCCATTTTCCAGCTTCCAGGTGATTCTTTTTATTTCGATAGGCATCTATTAATTTCAGTGCTGCTTCTTTCAATAAATTAGACGCGCCGATCATAGCAGCGTTATGATACGCCTGTTTTGAAAAATAAATTACAGAATCGGATTGGTTTCTTTTAGATTGAATGGAGGATAGTGCCAATAAGTTTAAAGCTTCCCCGTACTTATCATTCAGCATTTTATCCGTAACCATTGATCTTTTGAATAAAGTTTCAGCACTTATAAGATTCCCTTCTTTCTCTTCGAGTAAGCCCAGGTTGTAAAGAGATTTTTTTTCACCATATAAATATTTTTCATCCAAACTGATTTGAAGCGCTTCCTGAAAATATTTTCTGGCGAGAACTTTTTGCCCAAGATCCATTTCTATTAGTCCAATACTGTTTTTTATATTGGCAATTTCATTTCCTTTATGCAAAGAAGCGTATACCAGTAGCGTTTGATTAAAGAGGTCCAATGCCTCTTTTGTTTTTTTATCTGCCTGTAAAGAAGCAGCAATTTCCTTACCGGCACGAGCAATATTAAAAGTGTCTTTCAGGTTTTGGAACAGGCGTAATGATTGGTAGTAAGTAGCTAAGGCTCTTTTTTCAAATCCATTCTGTTGAAAAATACCAGCTTCATAGAGATAGGCCACGGCCAATCCTTTCTGATAATTGATAGAAGAAGCCAGGTTCTCGGAAGCAAATAGAATACTCAGCGAACCGGGCACATCAAATCGTTTCCGGCTAAAAGCTGCTTCGTTCAATGAGTCTACTTTACTGATCCCTGATCGTATATCATTTCCGGCACTATAGGCAACTGTATAACAAAATAATGAGCAACAACATACCAGCAGGGATATATGTTCTTTACAGGTTTTGCTCACTTGTTTTCCAGGATATGAAAGAGAAAGTTAGGTAATAAACGGTTATTAAATAAGAAAAGCCCTCTTTATGAGGGCTTTCGGTATGCAACAGGCAATCGAAAGAGCTTAACCATGTAGAACTTCTCTGGAGATCACCAGCTTTTGTATCTCGGAAGTTCCCTCACCAATAGTACACAATTTTGCGTCACGGTAGTATTTCTCTACTGGAAAATCTTTTGTATACCCATACCCTCCAAATATCTGAACTGCGTCGTTTGCTGTTTTTACTGCTACTTCACTTGCAAAATACTTTGCCATAGCTCCCTGCTTAGTTACTTTTTCACCCCTGTTTTTGAGATCACAACTTTGCCAAACCAGCAAATCTGCGGCCATGATTTCAGTTACCATGTCTGCCAGTTTAAAACTGATTCCCTGAAAATTGGCAATGGGCTGATCAAACTGATATCTTTGCTGAGAATACTGCAAAGCCGCTTCATATGCCCCTTTTGCAATACCAACAGAGAGTGCTGCAATCGAAATTCTCCCTCCATCCAATATTTTCATAGCCTGGTGAAATCCCTCACCCACTTCTCCTAATCGATTACTATCTGGTATTCTGCAACCATCAAATATCATTTCTGCCGTTTCACTGGCCCGCATCCCCAGCTTATTTTCCTTTTTCCCGGCTGCAAAGCCTGGTCTGCCTCTTTCTATTACAAATGCAGTAGAATTATTTTTGGTTCTGGGTTCTCCGGTTCTGCAGATAACCACCGCCAGATCGCTACTGATACCATGTGTAATCCAGCTTTTGGTGCCCTCTATGATCCAGTCATTTCCCTCTTTTCTCGCCGTCGTTTTCATATTACCCGCATCACTGCCAGTATTGGGTTCGGTCAAACCCCAGGCACCAATCCATTCCGCATTTGCGAGTTTAGGCAGCCATATCTGTTTTTGATGTTCCGTACCAAAACTGAGAATATGATTGGTGCAAAGAGAATTGTGTGCAGCCAAACTCAGACCTATAGAACCACAAACTTTAGCGATCTCCTGTATAATTACATTGTATTCAAAATACCCTAAACCGGCTCCCCCATATTTTTCCGGCACCAATACACCCATCATTCCCAACTTCCCCATCTCCTTAAAAACAGTAATGGGAAATACCTGTTGTTCATCCCATTCCATCACATGTGGTTTAATATACTGGTTGGCAAAATCCCTGGCAGTATGTGCCACCTGCTCCGTTAATTCAGTTACCTGGAAATGCATAGGTTTGATTTAAAAAGAAATGGAGGTTACCTAAACTCAAGCAATCGTTATCGGCAACCTCCAAAAACAAACTACCATTAGTTAGCTTTCAAAACAAAAATAGGGTAATTTGATAAATCTGCTCAACTTTTATTCTGGAGTTGAGGAAATGGTGACATATGGCATAATCTTACTAAAAAGGGAGTCGTTGATAAAAACAATC
Organism: uncultured Bacteroidota bacterium; assembly: GCA_903913355.1. Lineage (GTDB taxonomy): Bacteria > Bacteroidota > Bacteroidia > Chitinophagales > Chitinophagaceae > Sediminibacterium. The sequence continues at coordinate 4,401 of CAIWKU010000148.1, forward strand.
TTCCGCAGGTCAGTTACCTGCCGATACGCACCATATTGCTGCCTGAATACCACAATCGCTTTGGCTACATCTTGCGAAATCCCGGTTCTGTCTGCCAATTCATAAGCTGTTACCCTGTTCAAATCCAGTTTTGGGAGGGTTGAGGGGTTTATTTCTAAATAGGGAAGAATACACTGAAACAGAGAATCTGTAATCCCAAACACTTTTTTCACCTGTTCAGGCTTACCAAAACCTCCGATTCTTTCCCGATAATGCACAATCCGATTCGCTAGAACATCACCAATTCCCGGAAGGGCTTTCCAGTTTTCCGGATCAGCCGTATTGATATCAATCAATACTGGTAATTTTTTTTCATGGAAACGGTTTGTACTGTCCCATATGCGTTTAGGCAAGTTGGCTTCTCTTAGATCGCTATAACCAGCAATCCGAACAAAAGGGATCAGCCTTTCTGCATCTTTTCCTGAAAGCCCCCATATTTTTCGAAGATCTTCTGGATGCTTAAACCTTCCCCCTTTATTCCGATAATTTAGTATGGTGGTCGCTGTTCGGGAACTAAGTCCCAAACGTCTCCATTCTTCCCAGGTAATGAGATTGGGATCAAATGGAAATACACTCATTCCCATTTTTATATTGCGATCTATGTTGGGTTCCGGTAATTCATTACTATCCTTTTCAGCGTAGTTATTTTTCCTATCCAGAACAAAAGCCTGTAATAAGGGGTCAATAACGGGCAGCTCTCCTTTATCAGGAATCAGATAGGGCAGTACAATAAAAAGGGTGATAAATAACAACAATACCCATACTGCAATTCTTTCTTTCTTACTAAAACTGAAATACTCTTTCCATATTTTTTTCATAACCGGCATTTGTATTGAGCAATGCCAGGTAATCAGAGGGGTTACAATCGTATAGTTAAACCGTCATATGCCAAATGCATGCCCTGTGGCAGTTCCCGGCTTATTTTTTGGTGTTTGCCTAATTGGTGACTGATATGCGTAAAATACACTTCAGGGACCCGCAATTCTCTTCCCAGAGCAATTGCCTCATCCAGCGTAAAATGGGCCATATGTTCTTCTTTTCGAAGCGCATTTAAAACCAATACTTTGGAGCCCACTATTTTTTCCTTCTCAGTATCGGCAATATGATTGGCATCTGTGATATAAGTAAAATCTCCAAACCGGAAACCCAGTACGGGCATTTTATGATGCATCACTTCAATAGGCTGAACAGGAATATCACCTACCATAAATGGGCTATCAGCATCAATGGTAATCATATTCAATTCGGGTACCCCGGGATACTTCTTATCTGAAAAAACATAATAAAAATCCCTTCTCACCGCCTGTTCCGTTAAAGAATTGGCATAGACATTCATGGGGTTCCCCGAAAAAAAATTAAAGCCCCTTACATCATCCAATCCACCTAAATGATCCTTATGCGGATGCGTAAAAATAACGGCATCCAGTTTACGTGTATGGGTTCTTAACATCTGGTAACGAAAATCCGGTGTGGTATCTACTACCAAACTGGTCATTTCTGACTGAACAAGGATGCTGCTCCGTAACCGCTTGTCGTGACTGTCCAAAGAAGTACAGACTTCGCAATCACAGCAAATCATAGGTACGCCTGAACTGGTACCCGAACCAAGAAAATTGATGTTTAAAACAGGGATGCTCACGTATCAAAACTACGCCAAATAATAAATGCTGCTTAGGGTATTTACCGCAATTAAACCAGTGTAGTGGACTTTCTCACCACTTCCTCGTATAATTTTTGTGATTCAAGAGTAAGCTTATCAAAGTCGATAGATAATTGGGGGATAATTTCCATCAGGGTATTGATTCTACCCTCAACGCTAAGAAATTTATTCAGCACCACAATTCGTCTTGCTTCCAGCAAACACCATCCGCTTTGGAAAGTACCTCTTTCATACCTGACCACATATTCTGACTGTCCAAGGATATCTGCTAATTTATCTAAAGTGGTTTGTGTGTATTTCATATTGCCTATGGGCATTGGGTTGTGGAATATTTCTAAACGCTATGCAAAAATAGAGCCCTGTAATTTGAAAGGGATTGTCAGTTATCCACAAAAGGTTAAAAGAATTTATGGGCATTCTGCTAATGGGTCATTTATCCGAGGTTTTTGCTCGCCATCTGAATAATGGGAACAATCATTTCTTCCAGACTGATACCACCATGTTGAAAACTGTTCTTATAATAATTTACATAATGATTGTAATTATTGGGATAACAAAGAAACCCGTCTTCTTTGGCAAATATAAAAGAGGAGTTTACATTGGGTACTGGTAAGCCCGCTTCTTTGGGATCCTTGAATGCGAGTACATCTTTGGGCTCAAAATTCAGGTTACGCCCATGCTTATACCGCAAATTAGTGGTAGTCTGTTTATCACCAATCACTTTATGGGGTGTTTTCACACGAATACTACCATGATCCGTAGCCAATATGATTCTTAATTTTTTATCCGCTATTTTTTTTAATGCCTGGTGCAAAGGACTATGTTCAAACCAACTACGGGTAAGGCTTCGGTAACTGGCTTCATCACTTGCGAGTTCCTTTAGTACTTCCATTTCGGTACGGGCATGACTGAGCATATCCACAAAATTATATACAATAATATTCAGGTCATTTTCCAGCAGGTTATGAATATTGCTTACGAGTTGCTGTCCATCACTATGGTTAAGGATTTTATGATAACTGAACCGGGTATCTTCTTTTTTGAGTCGTTTTAGCTGTGCTTTGAAAAATTCTTCTTCAAACAGGTTTTTCCCTCCTTCATCATCATCATTTTTCCATTGCCCAGGAAATTGCTTCTCAATATCAACCGGCAACAGTCCTGAAAAAATTGCATTCCGGCAATATTGAGTAGCCGTTGGCAGTATAGAATAAAAACTATCTTCTTCAGTTACCCGAAAACTCTCTGAGAAAATCGGTTGTATGGCTTTCCATTGGTCGTAACGAAGATTATCGATCAAAATAAAAAAAACAGGTACTCCTTTTTCCAGATGGGGTAATACTTTGAACTGAAAAATATGGTGACTCATAATCGGAGCAGAAAAACTCTTTGGGTTGAGCCAGGAAGTATACTGTTTACTAATAAATTTACAGAACTCACTATTCGCCTCCTGTTTTTGTGCCTGGAATACTTCTCTCATTTCAGGGCTTTCACTTTTCTCCATTTCCAGTTCCCAATACACAATCTTTTTGTATATCTCCATCCATTCATTGTGATCAGGATTATTGTTCAAAGCCATAAACAGATCACGGAACTGTTGCTGATAAGCAGTGGTAGTTTTTTCGGCAACCAGTCTTTTATTATCAATGATTTTTTTGATGCTCAGTAATACCTGGTTGGGATTTACCGGTTTGATCAGGTAATCGGCTATCTGGCTGCCAATCGCATCATCCATCAGGTTTTCAGTCTCATTTTTGGTTATCAGCACAATGGGTATCTGTGCATTCACTTCTTTGATACGGGCAAGCGTTTCCAGCCCGGTAATACCCGGCATCGATTCATCCATCAAAACAAGATCAACAGGATGTGATTTTACATATTCAATCGCATCAAAACCATTAGTGAGGGTAAACACTTCATACCCCTTGTGTTCGAGAAATAGTTTCTGCGATTGCAGGCTCTCGGTTTCATCATCTACCCATAAAATTTTTACTGAAGCCATCTTTTTTCTTTTGGGGTTGGTGCTTGGGGTTTGGGGTTGGCCTTGATTATCAGAATAGGGTTCAGTTAACAAGGGGCATTTCAAACCAGGACACGCAAACTTTTACAAGTAAAATAAGTAAATTATCAATGAGTAGAACTCTATGCGATAGAAAGGGGTTTGGCTAACGGATACTGTAAATCTATTTCATTCAGCACTTAGGCTATCTTATTTGTACTTTTGTTTCTGCTGCAAATAATTGATTTAACAATTCAACAACAGGTATGGCGCTGACGAAAAGAAAAATCATCAATGACCCGGTATATGGTTTTATTACAATTAATCATCCATTGATCTTTTCGATCCTTGCCCATCCCTATTACCAAAGATTACGCCGCATACAGCAGATGGCCATGGCTTCGATGGTATACCCCGGGGCTGTACATACCCGTTTACATCATTCGCTGGGTGCCTATCACCTCATGAGTAATGCAGTAATTGAATTAAGAAGTAAAGGGGTGGATATAACCGAAGCAGAAGAAACAGCAGTAAAAGCAGCCATCCTACTCCACGATATTGGTCATGGCCCTTTTTCACATGCCCTCGAAAATATGCTGGTGAAAGGCGTTACACACGAGCAGCTTTCCTTACAGATCATGGAAGTATTGAATGAGGAAATGGACGGAGAGCTTAGTCTTGCCATCCGCATCTTCACAGATCAATACCCCAAGCCCTTTCTGCACCAATTGATCAGCGGGCAACTGGATGTGGACCGTATGGATTACCTGAGCAGGGATAGTTTTTATTCGGGTGTAAGCGAAGGCGTAATTGGTTATGACCGGATCCTGAAAATGCTGGTAGTTCATGAGGGTCAGTTAATGGTAGAAGAGAAAGGGATCTATAGTGTGGAAAAATTTCTGGTGGCCAGAAGACAGATGTACTGGCAGGTATATTTACATAAAACGGTATTATCGGCCGAAAAAATGATGGTGAAAATACTGGAGCGTGTCAGGTCACTTTATTCCAAAGAGGATCCCATGCTGCAAACACTATCCATGCTTGACTATTTCCTGGGCGAGTTTACCGGGGAAATGGACAGAGAAAGCCTGGAAAAATTTTGTGCGATTGATGACCATGATGTAATGCATGCCATTAAACGCTGGAGCCAGCATCCCGATCCAATCCTGGCCCTTTTATGCAAGCGGTTCCTGGATAGAAAACTATACAAATCCAGGATACAGGCTGAACCTTTTGAACCCGATTTTATCAGGGAAAAGGAAATAGCGGCCATGAACCGGTTTGGGGTAACTGAGGCCGATATCCCTTATCTCTGCTTTACCGGGGAGGCGACCAATACATTGTACCAAACACGGGATGAAAGGATCAATATCCTGTTTAAAGATGGCTCGGTTACCGATATTTCGCGGATTGACAATGCATTAATTCATCAAAATCTTTCCGCGCCCGTTAAAAAATTTTACATTTGTTCGCTAACCTAGAGCTATGCCAGGCATAGATGTAGCTAATTCGTCAATCGTAAGACGCAGGTTATTTCCATGTTTACGCCTTGCGACTCACGTTTAACATAACCGTAGTTGATGAATCTAAACCTGCTTTATGCAATTTAACGCCGCACAAATAGCCTTATTGGTAAATGGAAAGCTTGAAGGTGATACATCTGTTTCTGTATCCAGTTTTGGTAAAATTGAAGAAGCAAAACCCGGCCAATTGTCTTTTCTGGCCAATCCCAAATACGAAGAATACCTATACCAGACAAAAGCTTCCATTATCATTATCAATGAATCATTGGAGCTGAAACAACCGGTATCTGCTACACTTGTGCGGGTTGCAGATGCTTATACAGCCTTCGCTACACTTCTTGCCAAATACCAGGAATTGATTACCCAACAGTTGACCGGTATTCAACAACCCTCTTATATTGCTGATTCGGCAACCCTGGGTGAAAATAATTTTATAGGGGCTTTCGTATATATTGGCGAAAATGTGCGGGTAGGAAATAATGTAAAACTTTTTCCCAGCGTAGTGTTAGGTAATAATGTGACCATTGGCGATAATACCATATTACATGCTGGCGTAAAAGTATATTTTGACTGTGTAATTGGGAAAAACGTTACCATACATGCAGGTACTGTAATAGGCAGTGATGGCTTTGGCTATGCCCCGCAAAAAGATGGGAGCTACCAGAAAGTACCCCAGATCGGAAATGTGGTTATAGAAGATTTTGTAGAAATCGGTGCCAATGTTACCATTGACCGGGCAACCATGGGCTCCACAATTATTCACTCCGGCGTTAAACTTGACAACCTGATTCAGATCGCACATAATGTGGAAGTGGGAACCGATACGGTTATTGCAGCCCAAACCGGTATCAGCGGCAGTACCAAAGTGGGCAAAAATGTAATGATCGGCGGTCAGGTGGGTACGGCCGGACATATCCAGATTGCTGATGGTAGCAAAATCAATGGCCAAAGCGGAGTTACCAAAAGCATTAAAGAGCCCAATAAAACCTTTAATGGCACTCCTGCAGTCGATTTTTCCACCTCCATGCGTGTTCATGCCATGAGCCGAAACCTCCCTAATCTTGAAAAAAGGGTTAAAGAATTGGAAAAAATGGTAGAACAGCTCCTCTCCGAACGGGTAAATGCATAGTAATGCCATTTAAACCGTGCTGAAATCATATTTTTGTCGAATATATTTTGATAACCAGCCCTTTTGTAAAAAAGCGGTTCAGAACAGGTTCGTATAGTTGTAGCTAAGCCATACCAGCCTGCTATTGATAAACAGTAAGAAGAATGGACATAAATTTTAACCCCGACAAGCAGCATACTCTTTCCAATTCTATCAGTATCAGTGGTACCGGTTTACATACCGGTATATTGGTAGATATGACCCTGAAGCCTGCTAATCCGGGTTTTGGTATACAATTTCAGCGGGTTGACCTGCCAACACAACCGATTATCAAGGCGGATTGCGATCTGGTGACAGATACCAGCAGGGGAACTACACTACAGGTGGGGGATGCCAAAGTGAGCACAGTTGAGCATGTGCTGGCCGCGCTGGTAGGTATGGGTATAGATAATGTGTTGATTGAACTAAACGGACCCGAAATTCCCATTATGGATGGCAGCTCGGCCCCTTTTATTGCCTTAATTGAAGAATCCGGTATTGAAGAACAGGAAGCTTCCAAAGCCTGGTATAGCCTGGATGAAAACATTTATCATTACGACGATAATAAACGGGTAGAAATGGTAGCCCTCCCGGCAATGGATTACCAGATCACAACCCTGATCGATTTTAACAGCCCTGTACTGGG
>CAIWKU010000149.1 GCA_903913355.1 uncultured Bacteroidota bacterium
AAGATGAATCTGATAGAAGAATTACAGTGGAGGGGAATGATACAGGATATCATGCCGGGTACAGCGGAACTTTTACAAAAAGAAATGGTTTCGGGTTATATTGGTTTTGATCCTACTTCCGACAGTCTGCATATTGGCAGCCTGGTTCCTATTTTATTATTGGTTCATCTGCAAAAAGCCGGTCACAAACCTTTTGCCCTGGTAGGTGGTGCCACTGGTATGGTGGGCGACCCCAGTGGTAAAAGCGAAGAAAGAAATCTATTGAGTGAAGAAGTACTGAATCACAATCTTACCGGTGTTAAAAAACAATTGTCCAGATTTCTCGATTTCAGTTCCGGCAAACCCAATGCTGCTGAAATGGTGAATAATTACGACTGGTTCAAAGATTTTAGTTTCCTGAATTTTATCAGGGAAGTGGGCAAGCATATTACTGTGAATTATATGATGTCGAAAGACAGTGTGAAAAAAAGACTGGACGGTGAAACAGGAATGAGTTTTACCGAGTTCACTTACCAACTCGTACAGGGTTATGATTTTTATTGGTTATACCAGAATAAAAATTGCAAACTGCAAATGGGTGGCAGCGACCAGTGGGGTAATATTGTTACCGGCACTGAACTGATACGTCGCAAAGCAGGCGGTGAAGCATTTGCTTTTACCTGTCCATTGATCACCAAAGCAGATGGTGGCAAATTTGGTAAAACAGAAAAAGGAAATATCTGGTTGGATGCCACTAAAACATCTCCTTATCAGTTTTATCAATTCTGGTTAAACGCAGGCGATGAGGATGCCAAAAAATGGATCAAAATATTTACGCTTTTACCCAAGGCGGAAATTGATGCGCTGATTGCTCAACACGAATCAGCCCCGCACGAAAGAGCATTGCAAAAAAAATTGGCCGAAGAACTCACCTGTTTTGTGCATAGCAAAGAAGATCTCGACTTTGCTATGAAAGCTTCTGATATATTGTTCGGTAATGCCACAACAGAAATGTTGCAGAGCCTGAATGAAGATCAATTATTACAGGTACTGGAAGGAGTACCCACCGCCGATATCCAAAAATCACAACTGGCAGAAGGTTATGACCTTGTAAGCTTTCTGGCCGATACTCAAATATTTCCCAGTAAAGGCGAGGCCCGAAAAATGTGGCAGGCCGGTGGATTGGCATTGAATAAGGCAAAAATCAGTGCTGAAAAAACACAACTAACCAACGCGGATCTTTTGCGGGATAAATATTTGCTGGTGCAGAAAGGGAAAAAGAATTATTATTTAATCAAAGCAGTTTAATTCGTCATTATTCCTGAATGGTTGTTGTTGGTCAGGCGACCAACAACGGCGCGAGGAAATAATTATTAATTGTTAATTATTAATTGCCCTTATCACTTTCCACATTTCTTCTGCTACAAAAAGGTTGCCCGCATGTGTCAGGTGTACACGATCTGTAGTCAGAATTCCGGATTCTTTGTTTTGCGGATTGTTCTTGAGATTGTATTCGATAAATCCTTTTCGGAGATCTACTAAGGGTAAATTATTTTTGGCTGAATAATTTCTGATCCAGTTACTATATAAATTCAGATCGCCATCCTGTTGGTTGGAATGATCAGTTCTTTCACCTATTACGGCAGGTGTGCAAACGATCACTTTAATTCCTGCAGCTTGTAATTTATGGACCACTGCCTCATAAAATTTTCCAAACTTATTATAATCTGTTCCGGTACCACTCGAAGCTTTATGCCATACATCGTTTACACCAATATACATTACCACGATATCGGGGTTCTGTTTTAATACATCTTCTTCCATACGCAGATAGAGATCATAAATTTTATCTCCACCAACACCGGCACCTGCCAATTCATAATTAGCGGATTGTCCCTCCTGCAAAATCAATGAATCCATTAACTTGATATAACCACCGGGCTGTATACCCGCAGCAGTAATCGAATCACCAAAAAAAACAATCTTCTTTTTCTTGTAATAGTTAAATGACATCAAAATCATACAGAAAACAAATACGGCTAGCAGGATTATTTTGTTCATGGCAAGAATATATAAAAGTTGTTTTAATAAACATCAGTCATAACAGGTGTAGTAGAGGCACCCATCAATTCTACGAAAGTTCTTTCCTGTACAAGATAACCATTACCCTTGGCACAAAAATGAACTTTCAGGTTTTCAATACTCAAGGGGTTTCCTTCGGGAATATCGGCCAGGTTACTATAACGGATATCATGACCGTCAATAATAATCACCAGTCCGCTTCCTATCGCTTCCATTCTGTTTCCCTGTGTAATCAGCATGCCGGTATCTTCTCCCAGTCCAATTCCAATACAGGATGGATTGGCGCTAACACTTTGTGCGAGCCTCACGAATCTTCCTCTTTTCTCAAAATGCGAATCAAAGATCACATTTTCCATAAAGCCCAATCCGGTAGTAATTTTTACTTCTCCTTTTAAATAAGCACGCGCAGCATTTCCTTCATAGATCATGGTATTACTCATGGCCATGGCACCGGCAGAAGTACCCGCTACTAAAAAATGTTCGCGGATATATCTTTCCTTAATTAACCGTAAAAATTCTGTGCCGCCGAAAATAGAGGTCAGTCTTAATTGATTACCACCACTAAACAAAACGCCCGCACATTTACTAATCCTTTCCAGATAATCGGGCTGCAAAGCATCTTCCCGGTTGCGGATATGAATCAGTCCTACATCGGTACAACCTATCTTACCAAAAGCATCGAGATAATTTTCTCCTACTTCATAAGGTATGGTGGAAGCGGTAGTAATTACTTCAATTCGCGAAGAAGTGCCACCCACTTCAGAAACAATACGCCGAAGTATCCCCAATTCAAAAAAATTAAGGTTATTCCTGTATTCATCACCTTTTTCGCGGTCGGTGCCTTTATCTTCTGCACCGCCTATCGCCAATAATTTTCCTTTGGGAATTCTCATGCTTCCAATTTCATTCCGGACAAAAATAAGCGTTTTGTATTGGTAAGCCTTAGCAGAAAAATCAATATATTCATTGCCCGGACAAATATGGGAGCGTCGCCTGTATTTCTTCATCACCCGGTAAACCCTCCCACAACTATGAAAATTGAAGAAATAAAAATATTACGCGGCCCCAATTACTGGAGTGTTCGCCGTTCCCAATTGATACAGATGAAACTGGATCTGGAAGAACTGGAAGAGCGCCCTACCGATAAAATTGAAGGCTTTCTTAACAGGTTAAAAGCCCTATTCCCTTCTATGTATGCCCATCGATGTAGTGTGGGCACGGAGGGCGGTTTTTTTCAGCGGGTGGAAGAAGGTACCTGGATGGGACATGTGATTGAACATATTGCCCTGGAAATACAGTCGCTGGCGGGTATGGATTGCGGTTTTGGACGTACCAGGGGCACGGGTAAACCGGGAGAATATTATGTAGTGTTTAATTATATGGAGGAGGATGCGGGTGTATATGCTGCAAAAGCCGCTGTAAAAATTGCACAGGCCCTGGTAGATGGGGTTGCCATCGATTTATCAGCAGATATCCAGCAATTGCGTGAAATCAGGGAAGATACACGCTTAGGGCCCTCCACCGGATGCATAGTGGAAGAAGCTGCCAAGCGGGGTATTCCATACATTCGATTGAATAAGCAAAGCCTGGTTCAATTGGGTTATGGCGTTCATCAAAAAAGAATCCGTGCCACTATTGCCAGTACTACTTCCAATATTGCCGTAGATATTGCCTGTGATAAAGAAGAAACCAAGAATTTATTGGAAGCAGCAGAAATACCGGTACCAAGAGGTACCGTGGTCAGAACAGAAGAAGGATTACAAGAAGCGATTGATAAATACGGCTATCCATTGGTGATTAAACCCATTGATGGTAACCATGGAAAAGGGAATACTACGAATATCAATACCTGGGAGCAGGCGCTAAAGGCATTTGAATCAGCCAAGCAGTATAGTAGGAGTGTGATTGTAGAAAAATTCATTACCGGTGTGGACTTCCGGGTGTTGGTGATCAATTATAAATTCATTTGCGCCGCTCTCAGAACACCTGCATCGGTTATTGGTGATGGGGTAAATACCATTCAATGGCTGGTAGATGAAACGAATAAAGATCCGAGAAGAGGGTATGGTCATGAAAAGGTTTTGACACAAATCACGATCGACCATTCCAGTCATAAAATGCTGGAAGAAAAAGGATATACCCTGGATACCATTCCGCCAAAAGGGGAACTGGTATTATTAAAAACTACGGCCAACCTAAGCACGGGTGGTACTTCGACTGATGTAACGGATGAAGTGCATCCGGTGAATATTTTTCTCGCAGAAAGGATCGCTAAAATCATCGGGCTTGATATATGCGGTATCGATATCATGGCCCCTGATCTGCGTTCATCTGTGTATGAAAATGGTGGGGCCATTCTGGAAGTAAATGCGGCCCCCGGTTTCAGGATGCATATTGAACCGGCAGAAGGTTTGCCAAGGAATGTGGCCGAGCCGGTAATTAATATGTTGTTTCCAAAAGGATCGGATGGCAGAATACCGATTATTGCCATTACGGGTACCAATGGAAAAACAA
>CAIWKU010000150.1 GCA_903913355.1 uncultured Bacteroidota bacterium
CCCCCATAACAATTGCCTGAAGCACAACCAAAAGCAAACAGTCCCATAGCAGCAAAATAAATACCCGCCAATGCCAGCACCCATTGCTGATCTCGTATAGATTGTATTACAATCATAACCCCTATGCCTAGGTATAGGAACCTTCGGAATGTCCAGCCGGTAAATATTCTGTTTCTCATTATATCTATCTTTTAAAACTGTTATGCTTTTTCATTTCTAAAGAGTGACCGACTCTACAATGATTTCATTTTTCTGAATAAAAATTCATATCCGATATAAACCATATCGCATGTAACCATAAAGCCATGTAACCATTCAGCCATTTACCCAAAAATCCCCTACCGCAACTTCCCCTCCAACCCGCTCCATCCCCCACCATTATACACTTCTGTAAACCCGTTTGATTTTAAAATCTGTTTGGCAGAAGCGCTTCGCATACCGGATGCGCAGCAGGTAATAACCGGTTTGTCTTTTTTGATTTTGGAAAGTTGTTTTCCAATTACATCAAGTGGAATATTGACAGATCCTTTGATATGTCCGCTTTGGTATTCTCCCGGACTTCTTACATCAATAATCTGCGCCCCTTTTTTGAGCAGGGCACGATAATCTGTGGCGGGGCCAAAACCCAGCATTTGTTTTAATGAGTCAATCATGAGATATTAATTTACTGACAGCAATGCTGCTGGTTGATTATTAAAAATATTTACGCCGTTATACGTTACTTCCCAGGTCACTGGCATAATTTTTTTCAGCATATGGCTAACGCCGCAATACTTTTCCTGCGAATCGGTTACGGCAGTTAATGCGGCATCTTTGTTTGCCTCAGGCCCCTTAAATTCATAGAGTACATGAATGGCAATATATTCTATCGGTGGTTGTTTACTGATTTCACCAGTTACAATAATATTCAGGTCATCTGCTTCTTTCCCTGCCTTACGGAGTATGGCCACTACATCCATTCCGGTACAACCGGATAATGCAGAGAGAACAAAGGGTTTCGGAATAGGACCATGGTCCTCGCCCCCCACTCGTTCGGGTGCATCCATAATAATGGCATGCCCATTCACCAATGCATTGAATTGCATTTTGCCCATCCACTGGGCTTCAATCGTATGTGTCATTTTTTATCTTTTTTTGAATTTGTACGGATACCGAATGGCAGATAAAGCGGACAGGTACCCACCAGGCTGGTGAGTATAAAAACAGCTGCCAATACCAGGGCTACTATGCCAATAGTTCCTGTGATCAGACCTGTGAAATATAAAACGCCTAAAACGATGGCTACCACCACCCTGATAATTCTGTCGGTATTACCCATATTCAGTTTCATATTGTATCTTTTGGTTAAGACACAAATTTACTTTAGGGCCATGCGCATTTTCTGTTACAAATGTTACATATCCCCCAGAAGACGGATCTGATTGCGGTAAAGCAAGAGTTTTTTCTGGTTTTCCAGTTTTTTTAGCAAGCGGGATATCACCACCCGGGTAGTGGCCATTTCGGTGGCAATATGCTCGTGAGAAAGATTCAGTAATGGAGATCCGGTTATTTTCGCTTTTTCTTTGAGATAATGAACCAGTCGTTCATCCAGTTGCTGGAACGCAATCTGGTCAACCGTTTTCATCAATTCATGAAACCTCTCGCGGATGGTACGCATAACAAAGGTTTTCCAGGAAGGATATTTCATCATCCACTGATCCATTACCTGTAAAGGCAGGAATAATATATGGGTTTCCTCCTCGGTAACTGCTTCTATATCGCTGGGAAATTGCTCCATGCAACAGGTAAAGGTCATGGCACAGCTCTCCATAGGATTCAGGTAGTATAATAATAATTCCTTTCCTTCATCATCAAGTCTGGATATTTTAATCGAACCCGATAAAACAATCGGCACTTGCCGTATCATCTGACCCATGCTGATCAGTTTAGTGCCAGCGGGTATGGTACTATAACTTGCTTTTTGTTCCAGTTCTTCAAGTAATTCAGGTTCAAAAACAGTATGGAAAGAGTGGTAGAGGTTCATGAATGGGTTAATTGCTGCAGGGTTACATTGTTATATGGCTGAATTGTTACTTGGTTTAACTGTTATTTGGCTTCATTGTGTTATCGCTTAATTATTTACCTCATTAAGTTGTTCAGATATTGTATCCCCATTTTATAGCATACACCTAACCCATAACCATTAAGCCATAAAACCATTCATCAATCTATCCATTAAACAATAAAACCATCCATTCTCACCTACCTTTTAAAAAAATCATCTGCAAACCGAAGGTATTGTTGCCAGTCATATTCAGTTACATCATGTTTGCCATTACGGATATGGTACCTGATCTGGTTACCTACCGGATGCTCGATGGCAGGCATCGTATCAATGCCCACTCCTTTTTTGCCATACAAAGCATATACCTTTCCTGCATGCCAGGCGCTCAAAAATTCACCTTTGGGGTCCGACCATTGATCGCCCAGGGCACTGGCCACATATAATGGACGAGGGGCCAGCAAAGATAAAAGCATATGTTGATCAATAGGCAGCAGGTCCGTTTTGTCATTATACTTTTTATAATTCTCTGCAAACCAGTGAGGAAATTTCTGGTTAATAATAGCAACAGTTTCACCATAATATCTTTTTGATAAAGCGGCTCCGCCTTCACCCGATTCATTTGAGATAATGGCTGCAAAACGTTGATCGGATGCCCCGGCCCAAAGAGCTGCTTTCCCTAAACGGGAATGGCCGATAAGGATAAGTTGTTTTGCATTTACCAGCGGCTCTTTTTCAAGATAATCCACCATACGGCTTAATCCCCAGGCCCAGGCCCCCATCGCGCCCCATTCATCCGGGCGAATATCCAATGCATGTTGTAGTTTATAACGAATACCCGTGTTCCATCCTTCCGGATAATCCGGCTCCAGATCACCGCAAAACACGGTTGCTACTGCATATCCA
>CAIWKU010000151.1 GCA_903913355.1 uncultured Bacteroidota bacterium
GTTGTTCTTTGAGTTTTTCTCTTTCTTCAATTAACTGTCTTTGGACGGTCAGTTGCAGTTCCTCTTCTTTTATTTTTAGTGCCTGTTCTTTTTGCAGGAAATCGAGTTCTTTTTTACGGGCATCTTTTAGTTTTTCTTCTGTGTCAATTGCATTTTTTTGAAGTATCTGTAATTGATTTTCAAAATCGAGGGCTACTGATTTTCGGATAGATTGCTGTAGTTCTTCCTGAAGTTTTTTCTTTTCCAGTTCCAGTTGCTTTTTGCTTTCCTGATCCTTCACCTGCAATTGTTCGAGCAATGAAAGTTCTTTTTGTCTGAACTCATCATCTTTTTTCTTCTGCCAGTCCACCATTTTGCCCCGGAGTTCTTTTTCTATTTCATCACGTATGGAATCACCGGGTTCGAATTGGTGATTACAATTGGGACAAGTAATGATAAAACCAGCCATAACGTATTTTTTTACAAAGTAAGCCTAAGTGATGAGAAAAAGCAAACAGGAGAGGCCTGCAAAAGGCAATTTTCAAAAATAAAATGCGTGTAGACGGGTAATCATAGATTACATTGAAAACTATAAAGGGCGATAGTGACTAATGATAGATTCTCTGAACAGGAATATTTTTGAATATACCCTGAGTAAGGGTATCAGATATGGTGGTGGCTGTTGTTGTATCAATACCTGTTACCATTCCTGAAAAACTGCCATCGGTAGAATTGTTAGCAAGTCTGCTGAAATTTACCTGAAAACTTCCTGATTGAAGAACACGAATGCTATCCAATGTATAGTTATACAGTATCGAATTATAATTGGTACCTGTACTTAATGAATCAGTATGGTATAATGAATAGAAACTGTTTCGGTTTAAGGGACCTATGTGTAGATCAAAATATCCTTCATTTGGCTTGCCAGTTATAAATATAAAATCTGCGGATGAGAAAATGCTATCATAATAATCAAACTCAACATAGTTAGTGGCTGCACTAACCGGTTTCCCATTAAGTTGAAAACTAGCTACTCCTCCGGTATCTGTTGTTTTTTGACATGCGATTAGCATTAGGACTGAAAAAAAAATAATCAGAATATATTTTTTCATACTGGATGAATAGTAGACCGGCAACTGTAAATTTTACTACAAGATAAAACTTTCCTTCGGCCAGGCCTTTGTTTTATGAGCATTTTCACATTTCGGGGATGATTGTATGATTCCAAATAAAGAGGTAAAAGAGGATAGTACAATAAAAAACCCGGCTCAGT
The DNA here is from genome assembly GCA_903913355.1 of uncultured Bacteroidota bacterium. Classification (GTDB taxonomy): domain Bacteria; phylum Bacteroidota; class Bacteroidia; order Chitinophagales; family Chitinophagaceae; genus Sediminibacterium. The sequence goes on from CAIWKU010000151.1 coordinate 1,253, forward strand.
AGGAACCGGGTTAATAAAGTGCGGAAGAGGAGATTCGAACTCCCACGGCTGTTACCCCGCTACCACCTCAAAGTAGTGCGTCTACCAATTTCGCCACCTCCGCATCTTTGGGAGGGCAAAAGTAATGAAAACATGTATCAGATAATAGCTCCTTTACTGATTTTTATAAAACCAGGGTATCAATATGCTACATTCTTTCCGGTACCTGAATACCCAATACTCCCATCCCGGTTTTGATAACTTTTGCAGTGATTTGGGCTAACTGTAAGCGTAATATTTTCTTTTCATCTGTTTCTGCATTCGAAATAGAATGTTCTGTATAGAATGAGTTGAAGGTTTTGGCCAGGTTAAAAACATAGATCGCCACTTTGGAAGGATCATGTTCAATGGCTGCATCCTGCAAAACAGAGGGGAACATTTCGAGATGTATTGATAATGTTTTTTCCAAAGGCAGAAGTAAAGAATTTGGGCTAAGGTTTTCAAGTGGAGGAAGCTGTGTCAAAGACTTCCTGAGAATGCTTTTAATACGGGCATGGGTATATTGTATAAATGGTCCGGTAAACCCATGAAAATCGATACTCTCTTCGGGGTTGAAGACCATTTTCTTTTTTGGGTCTACCCTTAACAGAAAAAACTTTAGTGCACCCAGACCAATAATATCATATAATTGTAGGAGTTCCTCTTCAGTAAAATCTTTTACCTTACCCAATTCTTCCGTTTTCTGCCGGGCAATATTCACCATTTCGGTAACCAGGTCATCTGCATCTACAACCGTTCCTTCCCGACTTTTCATTTTCCCGCTGGGTAATTCAACCATTCCATAGCTAAGATGATAAATTCCATCTGCTGAAGGGAGCCCTAATTTCAGGCAGATCAGTTTCAATACTTTGAAATGGTAATTTTGTTCATCCCCCACTACATATATACTTTGCCCTGCATTGAATTCTTTCTGTTTTTGTTCTGCCAAACCAATATCCTGGGTAATATAAACGGATGTGCCATCTTTTCTTCTCACCAGTTTTTCGTCAAGTCCATCTGCTGTAAGATCTATCCATACACTACCATCTTCTTTCTGATAAAAAACACCTTTTTCCAGCCCTTTTTCTACCAGGTCTTTGCCAAGCAGATAGGTATTGCTTTCATAATAGGTTTTATCGAAATCACTGCCTATTCTTTTATAGGTAGTGTCAAAACCTTCATATACCCAACTGTTCATGGTACGCCATAGATGCATGATTTCCGGGTTACCCGATTCCCAGTCGAGCAGCATTTGCTGGGTGGCTTTCATAATGGGCGCTTCTTTTTCGGCTATTTCTTCGGGTATTCCTTTTGCTTTTAGTGCTTCTATCTGTTTTTTATATTCATCATTAAACTGAACATAAAAATTGCCCACAAAATGATCTCCCTTAGTATGGGTACTTTCCGGAGTGGTTCCGTTGCCAAATAATTGCCAGGCAATCATGCTTTTGCAGATATGAATACCCCTGTCATTCACAATGCAGGTCTTAATTACTTCGTTCCCATTAATCCTGAGAATTTCTGCAATACTTCTCCCTAAAAAATTATTTCTAAGATGACCCAGGTGCAGAGGCTTATTGGTATTGGGAGAAGAATATTCCACCATCACACGTTGACCATTTGCCGGTGTTTGGCCAAAATCATCATTGTGATAATTAGTAGCTACAAATTCTAGCCAATATCCGTCAGTTATTACCAGGTTAAGAAAACCTTTAATCAGATTATACGAAACAAAATAATCGGGGAACGAGCTAACCAGGAAATCGCCAAGCTCCTGCCCAAGGGTATCGGGTGATTTTTTTAATTGCTTTATAAACGCAAATAAAACAACGGTATAATCTCCTTCAAATTCAGGTTTGGTAGCATTCACCAAAACCTCATTTGGCAGGAGGGAAACCCCATATAAATGATTGATTCCCTTGGCGGTAGCTTCTTTAATCTTTTGAACAACGCTCATAATCTTAACAATTTCCGGGTGCAAAAGTAACTAATTAAGCCCTACCTTCGCCGCCGTCGATGCGAAAGCTGCATGATTATATACGTGGCCTGATATTGAGTGTGGTGGATTTGTTTTATCCACTATTCCGCAACCTTATGCCCCTTCAGACTTTCCGATATGCAGCTTGTGGAGGTTTTAATACCCTGTTGGATATCAGCCTGTTTTTTGTTTCCTATAATTATATTCTTAAGAAAACACCGATTCATTTGTCGTTCCTGACCATTGGACCGCATATTGCCGCTTTTTTGATTGGGTTTAGCATCACTTTCCCTATTGGGTTTTACCTGAGCCGGTATGTTGTTTTTCAACAAACATCCGTTGCTAAAAGCGAGCAGCTCCGCAAATATTTTATGGTAGTATTTGGTTGTTTATTATTAAACTATGGTTTCTTGAAATTATTTGTGGATGTATTTGGATGGTATCCTACCCCTTCTAAAGTGTTTACCACTGTTTTTGTAGTAGCTTTCAGTTATCTTTCTCAAAAAAATTACACATTCAAGCCATCAAGTAACTGAGCAGTTTCCTGTTTACCAGATAACCTCCTAAGACAGTTATTGATTATTTCAGTGGTGAAGCCAGATTGTTATCCAAATAGTCAAATATAGATACCCCGGTATCGTTTTTTTTGCCGAATCTATCAGTAAAAGAAGATCCGAGAAATTCCAGTTGTAATCGCCTGTTTGCCATAGAAAGATCCGGTTTTGCCCAAAGATCTGAAGGAAACTTACCTGCTTCATTTTTTACGATTGTAAAGCCGATCGATTTCAAAATTCGCCAATTCCCGTTGGGCCCCAGTATCTCAAAATGATATACTCCATTGCTGTCAATATCCTTTAGCCAAACAAGGGGGTAACGAAAATCATAAGGACCCCATTCAGTAATCCGCATTTGTTCTTTTTGTTCCGGTACAATCGATTCCGGTAAACGATCTGCTAAAATTGAATTCAGGCTACTATCTTTCTGGTATTCAATATCCGGTATCCCATCCTGATTTTCTGTATCTATGTTTGTGGTTCTTTCACCCAATTTGAGTGTCTGATTTACCATAGAACGTGTATTCCCGCTTAGTACAACGGTATCTGTACCCATGATATCGAAAGCAATATTATTTCCTGAGAATTTATTGGCAGCTATCCAGTAATTGCGGCTATCCGTATTTCTTTTCTTTGCATATATCCAATCTTCTGGCTGTTGCTTTCTGGACCATAATTTAATTCCGGTTGTGTCGCCAATAAATTCATTTAAAGCAATATTCATATTCTGCCCATGCTCTATAGCGATCCCGATACGGTTATTCTCAAAATGGTTATCAGTAATATCTGAATCATAACTATAGCCTCCCCAAATACCATGATCACATTCTTTGAGTATATTTTTTATGATTTGATTCCTGCTAAAAGTCACTTCAATACCATTCGTTGGCGCATAAGAAAAATCATTTCCATAGATCAGGTTATCATTACATCCTCCTTCCCCAGTATCCATTGTTGTTTGTCCGGCCCATAGGAAAAAGCCGTCACCACTATGGGTGGCCGTATTAAAGGCAATCATATTGTTACTGCTTTGCTCAAACAATAAGATGGCCGCGCTGTCTTGTCCGCGTTTATATTTCCCAAAACTATAGCCTCGCACATTATAGTCAAGTCTGTTATGGTATATTTTGTTATAAATACTTCTATACAATCCAATTCCAATACCCGAGTTGAAGGAAAAATTGTTATCCCTTATTTCCGATTTTTCGCATTTGGTCATCATTAAAGCGCATTGACCTCCGGTAACTGCATTGTTTGTAATTATCGATTTTGTGCAATTTTTTAAATAAATAGCCGCTCCATAACGCAGCCATTCATCGTTTTCATTATGATGATAACTCATCCAGTCTTCTTCATTTTCTTTTTCTCGTGTACTCAGCAGGTGTTGACGCCAGTTATAACTCAGGTCGCAGTTGTCTATGGTAAGTCCCGTAACACCATCCGCCATAATCCCTATCTTAAAACCATGTATGAATACGTTTTTCAGGGTAATATTCCTGCATCCTTTTTTGATCAAAATAGATAATCCATAAAATTCATCAGGGTTGGTTTTATCGTTTGATCCTTGAATAATTGCCTGGTTGAAATCAATTGTAATATTATTTCCGTCAATAATAATCAATGGTTTGCGAATAGAAGTATCTGCGTTTAAATTATACGTGTTCCGTGTAATAGTAGTTGATTCGTGTATAATCATTCCTTTTCTCAGATCTAGTGTGTTTGCATAGCTTGCCAGATAAAGAAATAGTATTGGAAGAATGACAAGAGATTTTTTCATAGTATAAAGATAATAAATGCCATGTCTTATTGTGTAACTGACGAATCCGGGGCCAGTAATGGTAAGAAAAACTGTTTATCTAAAATTGAAAGCGAATACTTCCGAATATGCCGAAATCGTTGGTGTTTGATTTAAAAAGATTTGGGTTTATACCAGCCGGGATATTGCGTAAAGGAGCGCTTCGCCAAACCAAGTCAATCCTGAGTAGTTTAAAAATATTTTCAAATCCTGTTCCCACTTCACTATAAAAACCACCACGGAGAGATCGTAATTTATAGTCATTATAGTATTCAATCCTGTTCAATTGTTTGCTATTGTCAGAAAGATTACCCCAGACAGTTTTGAAATTCCAGAACTGGCGGATATTCGATTTGCGCATAAATGGGATGAGATTTAATAAACGCTTCTCAAAATTGTGTTCAATATTGATCCCTGCAAAATGATCGCTAACATATTCAAAACGGTTCATCAGGTTGAAGGACTGTTTATTATAATAATAGATTTCATTTCCCGGGTGAATCTCCAGAAGCATAAATGGTAAGGATTGACCCGTAAATATCTTACCCCCATATACCATATAGGTCAATTTTCCCCAGCCGGGAATTCTTGTGTTCTGTGTGATGTTGGCATTTGTGCGTATATAATTGTAGTCTGATTGTAAGAAATTTTTGATACCCCATGCTGTTCTCAATTCGAAAGCGGGTAAATTACTTTTTAATTTTACCTCTTTCCGATGTTTTGAGAAAGTTCTTTCTCCGGGCGCATATCTGAATTTTACGCCCAGTTCACTGCTGGTGATACTTTCCTGTGATGAAGAACTGAAAAGAGAATTGGTGCTGGGAAGTGTGGTATAGGTTTTGTAACCGGTTCTGGTTAGAAATGGTTGTATTGAAAATTTGGTTTTCCATTCTTTAGTGAAAGCCAGTTTGATTTCATCTACTCCCAGAAATTTCTGCGGAACACCCGGGCGACGTATCAACTGGCTGAAAATATTATCGGTAGTAATATCTTCATCATTATAACGGGTACGTCCATTGTCAAGATCATGTGTGTAGGCACCTAAAATAGTGATCCCTTTATCACCGGGAAGATGATAAGTAATATCTGTTCTGCCTTTAAAAGCATTATCACCAACCCCATAAGCAAGGTATCCATGAAGACGAATATATTTACTGAATTGTTCGGTGGTTCCCAGGTCAAACCGCATTCGGATCCGCTCCAATTGGTTTCCGCTTATCCATTTATACCAGGGCCCAATTTCAATATTGCCATATTTCTGGTGACCATCAAAAATAAAATTGAGGGTTTTGGTATACCTGATAAAAGCCGGGATGGTTTTGATGGTATCCATCATCCAATATACTTTCTGTTCATTATTACTCAATTCCTCATGCCTGTTACTATTCCAAAACCCCCTGTTTTTATCCCTGGCATTTTCAGCAACAGTTACCTCTTCTTTTTGCGAGTTGGTGTTTAATTTTTCTGTTATGGATGCGTCATTAATCAGTACATTCTTATAAGTGCTAGTTCTTCGGGCTATAAAAGATAATTTCTCTTTCCCGAATGGTGTAAAATCAATGATTGTTTTATCTTTCACGAACATCCAGGCACTATCCGGTCTCAGACCGAATTCCTGCACGATACTAAGCCTGTTAACGTAGTTAATATTGGCTGTTTGAGAAATGTTCATTGTGATTTTTTGGATACCCCAATTGCCGCCATGTATCCAACAATCGCCGCTAAATGTATTTTCGCCTTCTCTTTTAGGAGTAAATAATAGATGGAGGTATCGTTGCCCCCCTATATATTGTGTATCAGCTCCTTTATAGTGATAATATTTATCTCCAATATCGCTTAAAGGGCTAATGGA
>CAIWKU010000152.1 GCA_903913355.1 uncultured Bacteroidota bacterium
TGAAGGGGTGGTGAATTTTGAGCATCTGGTTATTGTGGTCCCGGATTTTAAGCGACAGATTTGGACTTCTTTGCGTTGGGTGATTATCGGGGCCGTAGTTTTTATGCTGGTAATTATTGCCGCATTTTATGTAACCGTGAAAACTTTGTTGAATCAGAAAAAGTTAAGTGAGATAAAGAGTGATTTTATCAATAATATGACCCATGAATTTAAAACTCCGTTGGCAACCATTTCTTTGGCCGTAGATGCTTTGAAGAATGAAAAAGTGCAGGCAAATCCTGAAAAGGCAAAATACTTTACGGGTATTATTAAGGAAGAGAATATTCGAATGAATAAACATGTGGAAACCATTCTGCAGGCAGCATTACTGGAAAAACAGGAACTACAATTACACCTGGTTCCATTATCTGTTCATGAAATTATTCAGAATACGATAGATAATTTCGAACTTCAACTCAATACTCAGCAAGGGAATATTGAACTTTTTCTGAATGCGAAGAATGATGTGATCAGTGGCGATGAAGTGCATTTTTCAAACCTGGTTTCAAACCTGGTTGATAATGCGATTAAGTATTCGAAAGATAAACCCGAATTAAAAATATATACCCATAATACCAAGAATTACCTGGTTTTGCGAGTGGAAGACAATGGGATTGGTATGAGTAAGGAATCAGTAAAAAGAATATTTGAAAAATTTTACCGTGCGCATACGGGTAACCTGCATAACGTAAAAGGGTTTGGATTGGGTATGAGTTATGTGAAAACAGTGGTTGATGCGCATAAAGGGAAAATAAAAGTAGAAAGTGTTTTGGGGAAAGGCAGTGCATTTACGGTGGAAATGCCTTTGTTTGAGAAGTAATCTAATGTGGTAAATCCAGTACTTTCTTTGCGTACTTCGCGGTTCTCTGCGTCCTTTGCGTTACTGCTTTTAAGAGTACCATTAAAAGCAGTAACGCAAAGGACGCAATGGATACGCAAAGAACGCAAAGCTTTTAGCTTACTATCCAGATCAGGCTACCATCTCCGTAGCTTAGGAAGCGGAAATCATTTTCTAAAGCGTAGTTGTATATTTTTTTCCAATCATCTCCAATGGCAGCAGCTACGAGTAATAAAAGTGTTGATTGGGGTTGGTGAAAATTGGTGATGAGTGCATCTGCAATTCTGAATCGGTATCCGGGTGCAATGATGATCTGTGTTTGGGTAATCAACTGTTTCCTGTTTTGTTTGTGCAACCAATCGGATAAGGCTTTCAGCGACTCCTCTTTTGTAATTTCTATTTGATCTGGTTCATATGGGTCCCATTGATGAACCAGTAATGCATCCGGACTAATGGAAGGATTCAGGAAAGTTTTTAGCCCCAGCCAGTAAAGGCTTTCTACTGTTCGCAGAGAAGTGGTGCCAACAGGAATAATGGATTGACTGGTTTTGGTGCGAAGGCTATCTATAAAATCTGTGGTTACCTCAATGAATTCTGCATGCATTTCATGCAGATCCATGGTTGCTGCTTTTACCGGTTTAAATGTTCCGGCACCTACATGCAGGGTTACAAAATCATAATGGATTGATTTCTCTTTTAGTTTTGAAAACAAGGAGTCTGTAAAATGAAGACCTGCTGTTGGCGCAGCAACGGATCCATCCATACTGGCATAAATGGTTTGGTAGCGTTCCTTGTCTGATTCATTTGCCGGTCTTTGCAGATAGGGAGGAAGTGGGATCAGTCCCGCATAATGCAATACTTCTGCAAAACTAAGTGATGCCTGGTTCCATGTGAATTCTACGAGGTAACTATCCGATAATTGTTCTTTTTTCTGTGCAGTGAGTGTAAAAGAAATCGTTTTGGTTTGTACCAATATACTTAAAGGGCCTTCTTTCCATTTTTTAGCTCCCCCAATCAGACAACGCCACCAAACTTTTTCTTTCTGCAACATGGCAGTTGTGATATCCGGGTAGCGTTTATCAGGCTCGAGGCAAAATATTTCGATCGTACTTCCATTTGATTTCTGAAACAGTAAACGTGCTTCAATTACTTTAGTATTGTTAAAGACCAGGAAGCTTTTTGCCGGGAGATGATCTGCTATATTAGCGTAAGTATCGGATTCAATAAATCCATTTTTATAAATCAATAATTTGCTCTGATCCCTGATGGGTAAAGGATATTTTGCAATACGATGTTCAGGTAAGGGGTAGGTATAATCTATAATGGATAAATATTTCGGGTGTAGCACGGATTATCTGTTTAGTCTTCTTTTTACAATTTTTAAACCACTCCATAATTCATCAACTGCGCAAACTTTTACATCTACCCAGCCAGTTGGTAAAACTAATTCCCTGATCGCATCTTCCGTGATATCTGTAGGAATTTTGGCTGATTTTTTATACCAGGAGATCCAGATAATTGCATTGGGAGAGAGTACGGCAATCAAGGAAGCAAAATAGTGAATAAGGTCATTTTTGCTGGTAACAAGCATATGAACCCAATCAGCCTCTCCAGATTGGGTGAGTTGTTGGCTTATATCCGCACCCAATAGCTCAAAATAATGATCGGGCGGGTTGATTAGCCGAACCCGCATTTCTTTTTTGATACCCAGTTTCTGGATCAAGGGGGTTCCTGAATAGCCTGTTACAGACATATTCGACTATTTTATCGAGTTTATTGGGTGCAAAATTGCCAAAATCACAGCAAAATACACTCTACGCACCTGTTATCCACAGCAATTCACATATTATTTCCGGATAATTCTAAGAATTCAGTTCAAACGCTTGCCTGTATTGTATTACAGCTCAATCAGTTCTGTGGATAAATACAAATGGCCCAAAATAGGTTTAAAAGTGGGAAAAAGTGTTATTTTGTGTCAACAAGTGGTAATCTTGGAAATATTTATTCACTTATGAGCGGATTTCACGGAGAATATGAAGCTACGGTTGACGCGAAAGGGCGTTTCCTGGTTCCGGGCGGGCTTAAAAAGCAGCTACCGGAAGGGGAAGGCCGTTTCATACTCAGTCGTGGTTTTGAAAAATGTCTCACGTTATATCCGATCAAAAGTTGGGAACAGATTATTGCCAAGATTAGTCAGTTGAATGATTTTGATCCGAAGGTACGTCAATTTCGTCGCCAGTTTTTGGGTGGGGCAACCGAGGTAGAATTGGATTCTGCCAATCGCTTGTTACTTCCCCAAACACTGAAAGAATTTGCCGGGTTAGGTAAGGACATAGTTCTTGCCGCCGCACTAGACCGATTCGAAATCTGGGATGCAGGTAAGTACAAACAGCTCTTTGAGGATTTCTCACCTGAGGCTTTTAGTAAGTTGGCGCAGGAGGTTATGACAGACAAAAATGAAACAATTTGAACGTGAAACAATTTGAAAATGTGGCAATTTGAAAATTTGAAAATGGGCTATAGCTCATGTACAAAGTTATTTGCTCCATTCTTGACTCATTTTCAAATTTTCAAATTTTCAAATTTTCAAATTCAATGACCTACCATACCCCCGTCCTATTTACAGAAGTCTTAGAGGGACTGGCCATTCAGCCCGATGGTGTGTATGTGGATTGCACATTTGGGGGTGGTGGTCATAGTAAAGGAATATTGGAAAAATTGTCTGCAAACGGAAAACTGTTTGCTTTCGATCAGGATGCTGATGCGCAGAAAAATCTTCCGGATGATCAACGGATCATTTTTGTGCCCCAGAATTTTCGTCACATGCAAAGAATGCTTCGTTTGCATAAAGTAACGGAAGTAGATGGAATATTGGCTGATCTGGGCGTTAGCAGTCACCAGTTTGATGAAGGCGACCGCGGTTTTTCCATTCGGTTTTCGGGTCCGCTGGATATGCGTATGGATAGAAGACAGGGAGCAACCGCTGCCGATATCATTCGCAATTATTCTGAGCAGCAACTGCACAAACTGTTTGAACAATACGGAGAAGTAACCAACTCCATCACATTGGCCAAACATATTGTACAGAACCGAAAACATTTACAATCAGCCACCATTGAACAATTCAAAGCGCTGATTAGTCCGGTAGTAAAGGGAAATCCTAATAAGTATTTGGCGCAGGTATTCCAGGCTTTACGAATTGAGGTGAACGACGAAATGGGTGCTTTGAAAGAAATGCTACAGCAGGTTCCTGCTGTGCTAAAAACAGGTGGCCGTGTTGCCATCATCACCTTCCATTCTATTGAAGACAGGGTTGTGAAGAATTTCTTCCGCCAGGGCAGTTTCGACGAAACTCCTGTAAACCCCTTTTTGTCTGAACAGAAACTGGAAGTATTGAAAATTATTACCAAAAAACCGATTACTGCCGGAGAAGAGGAATTGAAAAAGAATACGAGAAGCAGGAGTGCAAAGTTGAGAATAGCTCAGAGAGTTTAGGGTTAGGGTTGTTTTTGGTGGAAAGTTTAGGGTTGTTCTGGGTGTTCGGTTTTTGGCTCTGTTTGATAAATCTGATTAAAAGAAAAACTAATTGAGTTAGGATGGCTGAGCAGTTGCAA